>NZ_PJAV01000141.1:0-63660 GCF_002836695.1 Pseudoalteromonas sp. 78C3 | reverse complement strand
TCATTAATATACGTACGGGAAAGTAAATAACGGCTGGAATACCAAATAACCAATTGGCAAAGCCTTGTGGCATTACATAAAATGCGACCTGCTTTACCCAAAATATAAACTCAACATACTGCGCTAAAAAGTCATTAAGCGATAAGCTTAAAAGTGCTAATTCATTACTTATTAAAACCCATAAGGCATATAAGCCAAGCAGACCATCACCCATACTACCAATATAAGATGAGTAGCCTATAAATAATAAAAAGCCGCGCATGGCAAGTCCTTGTTAGCAGTTTCAGCAAGTTAAAATACAAACTGGCTGATCCAAAAAATATTAAAAATGGCTTTGTTAATTGCACCCTTTAGACGTTTTAACTAATTGAATATTATTAACACTTGCGTGTGCTCCACAGTAAAACATGTAGTTAGAGCAATGATAGTTTTCATCCTTAATATTCAAACCATTCTCATCAAATTCTAGCTCAAACTTACAGTTAATATCGTATTCGGGCTCTTGCTCTTCAAACACCAGTTTTTTACCCTTTAGTACTAAAGGTAATGGTTCTGTCGTCCCTTCTAACGGGGCTGTGATAGTGCAAATATGAAAGTTAAAGCCCCAGATAAGACCTTCTGTAAAATATTTATCGTCTTTTTTAAATATATTTATATAGCTCGTTTTTAATTTAAAACGCTCGTTACTTTCGCTCCCATCGTCGTTGAGCATAGGGATCGCGCTAGTTATTTTGTCTGTTCTTGAATAGCATCCTTCAAATGAGCCTGCATGTGAATATCCACTAAGGACCGCACTTGCTAGAATAAAAGCTTTTTTAATCATCACTCGCTCCTTGCTGTAATGTTAATTTCCCTCAAAAAAACGCCCTCTATCGTCTGTCATTTTTACTGGTAAACCATTACCAACCATAAAGTGATAAAAACGCAAATCATCAATCAAGTCAGGGGCTGATATTTCTATGTCTCGGTAAGTCGCGTCTCTAAATTTAAACCTTAATGTATGCTCAAACCGTTTCGTTTGACAATAAAGTACTTCTTCTAGCTCAGACACCTTTATATTTATACCAAGTAATTTAAATTCACCATTCGCAATATCAATAGCTTGTGATTGCTTATTATTTGTAGATAGCCATTCAATAACCACTCCTAAAGAAGATAATCCAAACAAATATAAAAACTGATGCAATAAAGGTTTTTCGTTAATTACTTCCATGTAAAATAGCAAAATGACAATAAATAATGCTGATAAAGCCAAACTATAGACTATTTTAAATCCGGGTAATTTTTTTTGCCTAGGCAAAGCTGCCATAATTAATATCCTGATTAATCTACATAACTCACTTTTGTTCCCGCTAAATGATCATGTAAACATCGTTTATCTTTTCCAAATATAAATAATGGATTAACAAAACCAGCTATAAACTGACCTACCGAAGGGACAAGTCATAATAGTTGCATAGAAAGCATGCGTTTAAAGTAAATTGTAGTAAAGCTTGCTTGTGTACCGTCTAAATTTTCAATACGGATAGACATTAAAGATTTACCAATTGTTTGTCCGCGTTGGTACATAAGGTAACCATGAAGCACTAACGTGCTTAATATGCCATAACCTAGCAAACCTGCAGATAAAGCAAGTGTTGGTTGGCTTAAATTATCAAACCCTACGAGCATGAATACAGGTATAAAACAAACAACACCTAAAACGCCATCAACAATAGCAGCCACTAGCCTATCTGAGCGCGTTGCTTTTTCTCCTGCTACTTTTGATACAATATTTTCAGATGGGCTCTGTGCTTCTCGCGTTTTAATTAAGTCGTCTATTTCTTTTGCTCGATCTGGGTAGGCTTCGCGATCTATAGCTCTCGCTGATGAGTAAAGCTCATCTAAAGTGTAGGTAGAAAAATCAATTTTAGAGTCCATAAAAGCTAAGTCCGTATCTTCTTTTCATCGTAATTTAACATAATTAATTTAAGTTAATCAATTATTTATGTGTTTTTAATAACATACCATAACGTGTTGGCGTTTTTACAATTTGACCTGCAAGCGTGCTGGTATGTCCTGCTAAATCTAGCGCATCAGTAGGCTCTTTTATATTTATTATACCAATCAGCTTAATTAAGTGAGCTATTTTGAGATAAGAAAATCGTGTCGATAACAAGGCAAAAATTTCGTTATTTAGTTGTTCTATATCAGAAATTTTTAACACAGTTAGCGACAGGTTTAAGCCCTTAAATTGATCAAGTACTATTGCTGATTGGTATTATACGGCCATTAAAAAACATGTCCCCTTGGTCAGGTTTAACCACACCATAAAGCATTTTCATTAATTTGCTTTTACCAGCCCTATTTCCCCCTTTAGATTTAAATAGTAAAAGCATTCGCTTCACCGTGCTTTATTTTTAAAGCGACTCCGTTATTACCTATACCTCGACAATTTAACCCAACCGCCCTTAACTGACCAAGCGGTCAACAATGGCATAGTAACTGCAATAAGCTAATTAAAGATTAAAAAGTATTTTTCTTACCCGTGCGCAAACAACAAGAAAAAACATACGCCAAGCCTTTATGTATCAGGGCTTTATAAAAATTAAGGGGGTCTGTGTGATTCAATTTTTATTAAATAACACGCCAATTGAAGTACAAGAATGTTCGCCAAGTCTCACCATTTTGGACTGGCTTCGCACCAAAAAAGGGAAAGTGGGCACCAAAGAAGGATGTGCAACTGGCGACTGTGGCGCGTGCACAATTTTAGTGGGTGAAGAGCGTATAAATGCAAACGGGCAAACTAGTTGGCAATACAAAACAATGAACAGCTGTTTATTGTTATTAGGTAATGCGCATGCAAAACATATAGTAACGGTAGAGGCTGTGACTACTGGCTTATACCCAAACTTAACCGATTTACACCCCGTACAACGTGCACTGGTGGAGTGCCATGGTTCGCAATGTGGTTTTTGCACGCCCGGTATAATAATGAGTTTGTTGGCTCTTTATATTAATGAGCCAACGTACCCTGGTAAAAAAGCGGTTATTCATGCACTTGGCGGTAACTTATGCCGTTGTACAGGTTATAGCCCTATATTACTTGCAGCCGAAAAAGCCTATAGCTATGAGCGTAAAGCTGAACCTTACTCAGCAATGGCCGCTCAATTTAAAGCATCACTTAATACGCAATATGATGACGATATTCCATTTTTAAAAAATGGTCCTCGCAAATTTTACTTACCACAAACTGCCCAACAACTTGTTGAGCTAAAAGCGCTTTATCCTTATGTACATTTAGTTGCTGGTGGCACCGACTTTGCCATTGAGCTTAGCCAAAACATGCTCTTACCAGATGTAATTATCTCCCTTAGCCAAGTAAAGGAGCTTTGCACCTTGGCAGATAATAACGGTGAGCTACACATTGGTGCAGCACTACCTTATAGCCAATTTGTTGAGGTATTTTATAACCATTACCCAGAGTCAAAAGAGCTATTTGAACGCTTAGGATCAAGCCAAGTACGTAACAGCGGCACACTCGGTGGCAGCATAGGGAATGCCTCTCCGATTGGCGATCCAGCTCCCCTTTTAATCGCTCTTAATGCATCAATGGATTTATTAAGCAGCGCTGGTACGCGCACTATTAAAGTTGCCGACTACTTTATTGATTACAAAAAAACAGTGCTTAAAAGCGATGAAGTAATAAGTAAGTTCACCATCCCAAAGCGCCCAGAGTCGCTAAAACTGGCGTGTCATAAAATATCAAAACGCTTTGAAGACGATATATCTACCGTGTGTTTGGTACTTGCTATAGAGCATTCACAAAACATGATTACTCAAGCCCGCTGCGCTATGGGCGGTATGGCTGCTATTCCTAAGCGCGCACAGCATATTGAGCAAAAGCTGATATCTCAATCATTACAAGTAAGTAGCTTTATAGATGCAGCAACGGCTATTAACGATGACTTTACGCCCATGAGCGATGTAAGAAGCAGTGCACATTATCGCACTACGGTAAGCAAAAACTTATTACAACGCATTGGTATTGAGTTTTGTGAGCCGCAAGCACGCAACAATAACAACATTGCCATTACGAGGATCTCACATGCGTCACTTTGAAATGGATAAACTAAAAGCGCAAGGTGGTAGCGTTGGACAATCTAAATATCACGAAAGCGCTATTAAACAAGTTTGTGGAAGTGCAAATTTTGCCGACGATAATCCTGAGCCTTACGGTTGCCTGCATGCCTACCCAGTGCTCGCCCCTGTTACAAGCGGCTTTATTAAATCAATTGATACAAGTCTCGCACTGGCAGTTAAAGGCGTTAAACGTATTTTATCGGCAGAAGATGTACCGGGTAAATTAGATATTGGCCCGGTATTTCCTGGTGATGTATTACTCACTAGCCATGAGATTCAATACCACGGACAACCAGTATTAATTGTCGTTGCCGACACCTATGAAATAGCGCGTCGCGCTGCACGCTTAGTGGTTATTGAGTGCGAGCAAACTACACCCATACTTGATATTAAAGAAGCCATTAGCAAAGAGCATTGGGTGAGGCCGCCCCATTCAATTAACCGTGGTAACAGCGAACAAGCCATTAATAACGCAGCCCACCAGCTTAAAGGCGAAATAAACATAGGCGGGCAAGAACACTTTTATTTAGAAGGCCAAATAGCGCTGGCGCAACCTGATAACGACGGGGGCATTCATGTTCAATGCTCTACGCAACACCCTACTGAGGTGCAGCACTTAGTTGCTAAAATTTTAAAAAAGCCATTTAGCTTTGTAAACGTAGAAACCCGCCGTATGGGCGGTGCTTTTGGCGGCAAAGAAACCCAAGGCGCACCATGGGCATGCCTTGCAGCCCTTGCGGTTTATTACCTTGGCTGCGCAGTAAAAATGCGCCTAGCCCGCAGCGACGATTTTAAATTAACCGGTAAACGCCACCCTTTTTATAACCAATACCATGTTGGTTTTGACGAAAATGGTTTAATAGAAGGTGCCGACATTACCGTAAATGGGTTTTGTGGCTACTCGCCTGATTTATCTGATGCAATTGTAGATCGCGCCATGTTTCATGCCGATAACGCCTACTACTACCCAGCCGCCACAATCAAGGGTAATCGCTGTAAAGTAAATACCGTAAGCCATACCGCATTTAGAGGATTTGGTGGCCCGCAAGGAATGACTATGGGCGAGCTAATAATGGACGATATAGCAGCCAAATTAGGTAAAGATCCGCTTGAGATCCGAAAACTTAATTTATACAAGAAAGGCCGCGACACCACGCCGTACCATCAAACCGTAGAGCAACATATTTTAATAGATATGATAAACCAGCTTGAGGAGTCGGGTGACTACTGGGCACGTAAAACTGCTATTAAAGAGTTTAATGCCACGTCGCCTATTATCAAAAAAGGCCTTGCGATGACGCCGGTTAAATACGGTATATCGTTTACTGTACAACACTTAAACCAAGCCGGTGCATTAGTACATGTATATAGCGATGGCTCTATACATTTAAACCACGGTGGCACCGAAATGGGCCAAGGGCTCAACACCAAAATTGCGCAAATTGTGGCCCATGGCTTTGGGGTCGATTTTAACGCGGTAAGTATTAGTGCTACGCGTACCGACAAAGTGCCAAACACCTCGCCAACAGCGGCTTCAAGCGGTACCGACTTAAACGGTATGGCGGCGCTAAATGCAGTAAACACAATAAAAGAGCGCTTAATTGATTTTATTACCGAGCACTTTGAAGTAGACAGCCAAAGTATTACATTTAAAGATAACCTCATTACTTTTAGCAAAGGGGAAATTAGCTTTAGCGAACTTGCAAATCTTGCTTACATGAATCGTATATCGCTTTCATCAACGGGTTATTACGCCACACCAAAAATTCATTACGACAGAGCCAAAGGCGAAGGCCGCCCATTTTTTTACTACGCTCACGGCGTAGCACTGAGTGAAGTAGAAGTAGATACCCTAACCGGCGAAAACACGGTAACCCGCGTTGATATACTGCACGATGTAGGCAGTTCAATTAATCCAGCACTTGATATAGGGCAAATTGAAGGCGCCTTTGTACAAGGTATGGGCTGGCTAACAACCGAAGACTTACAATGGAATGATAAAGGCCAGCTTGCAAGCTTTGGTCCTGCTAACTACAAAATACCAGCCATTGGCGATACACCCGCCGAATTTAACGTAAATTTATATAACTCTGCCAATCCAGAAACCACCGTATTTAGATCAAAAGCTGTAGGCGAGCCGCCGTTTATGTTGGCCTTTAGTGTATGGAGCGCGATTCGTAATGCCATAAGCAGTGTGGCTGATTACAAATACACAGCCCCACTGGATACACCCGCAACCCCAGAGCGAGTATTGAGTGCAATTGAGCAAACCGCTAGCTGGTTTAAGGAGCATCAACATGACTAATTTAAACCAGTCTTTTCAAGGTTTTCATACTCAAAATTGGGCGCAGGCAATTAACGAGCATGAACAAAGCGGCACCAATTATGTAATTGCCACGGTACTTGGCACCAATGGCTCAACCCCACGCGGCACAGGCTCTAAAATGGTAATAAGCGGCGAGCATATTTACGACACCCTTGGCGGTGGCCATCTTGAGTACGTAGTAATAGAAAAAGCCCGCGAACTACTTTCCAAAGGCGAAGCCGCCCAAGTAATTGAGCAATTTAACCTAGGTGCAAATTTAGGCCAGTGCTGCGGCGGGGCTGCCACCGTTATGCTTGAATGCATGCAATGCGAGCGCTTTACCCTCGACATTTACGGCGCAGGCCACGTAGCACAGGCGCTTATTGGTATATTGGCACAACTACCTATGCGCATACGCTGGATAGATAGCCGCGCCGATGTATTCCCACAGGCTATTCCAAATAACGTAGTAAAAGTGGTTGATGAAGAACCAACAGAGCAAGTAAAACGTGCGCCTAAAGCTAACAATTACTTAATATTAACCCATAACCACCAGCTCGACTTTGCACTCACCCAAGCCATTATTAAACGCGCCGATGCCAATTGGCTTGGTGTAATTGGCTCTGACACTAAAGCCAAACGCTTTAAGCAGCGCCTAGCACATCGCGATTTTACAGCCGTTCAAATACAGCAAATGACCTGCCCTGTTGGGCTTAATAACATTTCGGGCAAATTACCAATGGAAGTGGCTATTTCGATTAGTGGACAGCTAATTGCCCTTTATCAGGCTATGCAAACCCAAGCGCCAAAACGCCAAGGCTTGCAGTGGCGCACACTAAAAAATGCCTTAATTAGCACCACGCAGGAGGAAGTAGACGCATGAGCAGCTTACAAATAAATACGCTAAATGATGCACAAGCAAAACAAGCATTTGAGCATTGCTGCGCGGCCCCTAACTGGGTGGCAGCCATGGTAAAAGCAATGCCATTTAAAAGTGCTCAACAGCTGTTTGAATGCGCAAAAAGCATATGGGATAGCCTTGGCGAGAGCGACTATTTAGCTGCCTTTGAAGGCCACCCGCAAATAGGTGACTTATCAACCCTTAGCAAAAAATACGCTGCTACCGCACAAAAAGCGGGGCATGAGCAATCAGGTATGAGCAAAGCAAACGAAGCCGTACTTACCAAAATGATTACCCTTAATAAAGAGTACCTGAACAAGTTTGGCTTTATTTTTATTGTGTGCGCCACCGGTAAAACGGCCGAACAAATGCTTGAACTCATAGAGCAGCGCATACACAACACCCGCAGTACAGAGCTAAATATAGCCGCGGGCGAACAAGCCAAAATAACAAAAATAAGATTGGAGTCACTGCTATGAATAAAAGTATGAACAAAAGCCCTATTACCACCCATATACTTGATACCAGCACCGGAAAACCTGCAGCAAACGTTGCTGTTAAGCTATTTAAACTTACAAATAACGAATGGGTACAACTAACCCAAGGCACAACCGATACCGATGGGCGAATTACCGACTGGCTAAATACAGAAGTAGAATTTGCAACCTATAAACTGGTATTTGATTTAGATAGTTATTACCAAAACCAACCTACCCCTGCGTTTTACCCAGAGGCGCAAATAGCTTTTAGATTACAAGATACTAAACATCATCATATCCCATTGTTGCTTAGCCCGTTTGGCTACTCTACATACAGAGGTAGCTAACGATGAGCACACAAAACAATAATAACTTAACAGTAGTTTGTGCTGATATACTCGACTTTGTTGACGACCCTGCCATTGCTGGCGAAAACGCCCATCGTTTTTTTGAAAAAGGCGCATTAGTTATCAAGCACGGCAAAGTAGTTAAACTTGGCTACGAGCAAGACATACTGCCAACGATTGATAAATCAGCGCGTGTTATCCGCCACGATGGTAAGCTCGTTATGCCTGGTATGATTGACACCCACATACACTTACCACAAACCGAAATGGTGGGTGCATACGGCGAGCAACTGCTAAGTTGGCTAACCGAGTATGCGTTTCCGACAGAGAAAAAGTTTACGTGTAAGCATTATTCAAAAGAGATCTCTAATCGCTTTTTAGACGAGCTGCTGCGCAATGGCACAACCACCGCCCTTGTATTTGGCACTGTGCACCCGCAATCGGTTGATGCGTTTTTTAAAGAATCACAAAAACGCAATTTACGTATGATTGCCGGTAAAGTAATGATGGATCGTAACTGCCCTGACGACTTATCTGATTGCGCGCAAACAAGCTATGACGAATCTAAAGCCCTAATAAAAAAATGGCACAATGTTGACAGGCTAAGCTACGCAGTTACGCCGCGTTTTGCCCCCACATCAACCCCAGAACAATTACAAAAATGCACTCAGTTACTTGAAGAATACCCAGACACCTACCTGCACACTCATCTATCAGAAAACAAAGACGAGTGCGAATGGGTTAAAGGGCTATTTCCAGAAGCTGAAGATTACCTTGGCGTTTACGAGCAAGCAAAAATGGTGCGTAAACGCTCAGTATTTGCCCATAGTATTCATTTATCTGAGCGCGAACTTTGCTGCCTTGCAGATAACAATGCGGCTATATCGCACTGCCCTACCTCAAACCTATTTTTAGGATCAGGACTTTTAAATTTAAAAGCCTGTGAAGAGCACGGCATAAACGTAGGCATGGGTACCGATGTAGGCGCAGGAACAAGCTTTTCTATGCTACAAACAGGTAACGAAGCTTACAAAATCCAACAGTTACAAGGTCAAAAGTTTTCAGCATTTAAAGGGCTGTATTTAGCAACACTCGGCGGTGCTAGAGCGCTCGATTTAGAAGGGACAATTGGTAATTTTGAAGCCGGCTGTGAGGCCGATTTTATTGTAATGGATTGTTCAGCAACTTCGTTTTTAAAATTTAGAATACAACATGCCAAAACCCTACATGAAAAACTATTTGTAATAATGATGTTAGGCGACGACCGCTGCGTTGAGCAAACCTACATTATGGGTAAAAGTGTGTATAAGCGCGATGATAGCAATCAATTTTCAGACACCCGCTCACCGGTATTAGAAGAGGCTTAACCGTTATGGAAAACTATTTATTTGAGCTTGCTCATTTAGTACTGCGTTATTTTCATGTTATTGCTGGTATAGCCTGGATTGGCGCTTCATTTTATTTTGCATGGCTTGATAACAACCTACAAACACCACCGCAGTGGAAAATAGATAAAGGCATAAAAGGCGATTTATGGGCCGTGCATGGCGGTGGCTTTTACGAAGTGGCTAAGTATCAAAATGGGCCTGAAAAAATGCCCCATACCCTGCATTGGTTTAAGTGGGAAGCCTATACAACCTGGATCACCGGTGTTTTATTATTTAGCTTACTTTATTATGTAGGCGCCGATGTTTACCTAATCGATAACAGTAAAAGTGAGCTAAGTAAATTTGCAGCTATTGGCGCATCACTTGGTTTTATTGGCTTAGGCTATGGTGTTTATCGTTTATTGTGTAAAACCCCGCTCGTTGAAAACGGTAAAGCGTTTATTGCTGTGGTTATTGGTTTATTAGCTCTGTGGACTTATGGGGTTGATCAACTATTTAGCGACCGCGCTGTGTATATTCATGTAGGTGCGCTTATTGGCACGTGTATGGTTGGCAATGTGTATCACATTATTATGCCAGGGCAACGCTATATGGTAAGTGAAGTAGAAGCCGGCCGTATTCCCGAATCGCTCCCAGGACTAAAAGCCAAGCAATGCTCGATACATAATAACTACGCCACGTTACCAGTGGTATTTATTATGCTTAGCAATCACTTTCCTTACACGTATAGCCACAACTTTGGCTGGCTTATTTTAATTGCGCTGTTTGGTATTGGTATGTGGATACGCCATTACTTTAACTTAAAACATCAAGGCGTTAATAAACCTTCAGTACTTATAAGTGGTATTGCAGCATTTTTTGCTCTTATGTTAGCAATAGCTCCGTGGCCTAGCAGCCCAACAAATGCAGACGAAAACGCGCCTTTACAAGCAAGTATCACCGACGTACAAGCGTGGGATGTAATCAGCAAACACTGTACGCAGTGCCATAGTGAAACACCGACCTCTGAGCTTTTTCAAACAGCGCCACTTGGTTTTAAACTTGATTCAATTGAACAGGTAAAAAAGTCGCAAGTACTTGTTCATACCCGCGCCGTAGTAACCAAAGACATGCCACTGGCTAATATGACCAAGATGACAGACACAGAGCGCGAAATGCTCGGGTCTTGGCTCACGGCACTTAAAAAGGAGCAATAATATGAGCGAGCAATTTAAAAACTACCCGCGCGATTTAATTGGTTATGGCCCAGATGTACCCCATGCAAATTGGCCCAATAAAGCACGTATTGCCGTGCAAGTGGTATTAAATTACGAAGAAGGCGGCGAAAACTGTGTATTACATGGTGATGCAGCGGCCGAAACATTTTTATCTGAAATAGTAAGTGCTCCCCATGTAGAAGACCGCCATATAAGCATGGAGTCTATTTACGAATATGGCTCGCGCGCGGGCGTGTGGAGGTTACTGCGTTTATTTAAAAAATACGATATACCGGTCACCATTTTTGCGGTTGCCATGGCCCTTGAGCGCCACCCCGATGTAGCTAAAGCCTTTGTTGAAGCAGGGCACGAGATTGCAAGCCATGGCCTGCGCTGGATTAATTATCAAAATATAGATAAGCAAACTGAACGCGAGCACATGCAAAAAGCCATTGAGATTATTCAAACGCTTACGGGTAAAAAGCCCAAAGGCTGGTATACCGGCCGAACTAGCCCAAATACCGCAGCCCTTGTGGCGGAAAATGGCACGTTTTTATATGACGCCGACGATTACAGCGACGATTTGCCCTTTTACAGTATTAAAGAAGGTAAGCCACAACTCATTGTGCCCTACACGCTTGATGTAAACGACATGCGCTTTGCTGCCGTACAGGGTTTTAATGCCGGCGATCAGTTTTTTAATTACTTAAAAGATGCATTCGATACGCTATACGAGGAAGGCGACCCAGAAGGTGAAAACGCCCCAAAAATGATGTCGATAGGTTTGCATTGCCGCTTAATTGGCAGACCAGGAAGAGTAAAGGCATTGGCACGGTTTTTAAAATATGCCCGCTCTCATGAGCAGGTATGGTTTGCCACGAGAGAGCAAATAGCCGAGCACTGGCTTAAAACCCACCCGTATAAAAAAGCATAGTTATACTCCATTCAAAATAAATTCTAATTGCTTATTATACCATCGTAAAACATAAAAAAGCCCAGCAATGCTGGGCTTAAATTACTTTAGGAGTAGTGAAATTTATTCAAAAGAAACGGTGATGATATTCGAACACACATTTTCTGTTACACATAATTGGTAATCGTACGATGGTAATGTAGCTCCACGCACGTAATCACGGTAGCGTCCGTTATCTGCAGTGGTATCAACTAACTCACCATTACGGTAAACGCTTAATGACTCTGCACCCACTTCTTCCCAGCTAAGTTCTACACGCATCGTACCTAGGCGTGTTTTGTTAGCGCGTTTTAAGTTCAGTTCAAGGGTCACGTCACTTACAACAACGGTTTGGGTAAATGTATCTGTATTACCTTCACTGTCAGTAACAGTTAGTTCTACATCGTAACTACCCGATTGCGCATATGCATGCACAGGGCTTGAATCTGTTGATGTAGCGCCATCGCCAAAGCTCCAGCTCCACTGTGTAATGTCGTTATTGGCATCATTGCTTGTATCTACAAACGAGGCTGTTAAACCTTGCGTATCAACAGTAAAGCCTGCACGTGGCGGTTGTGCACTTACTTCGCCTATAGCGCTAAGCGTAAGTGACCAGCCATTAATATTACCTGTGTCTGCACCCGCTGTATCCACAGCATTTAACGTCCAGTCGCCTGTTGCTACTTCACTGTTAAATACGCTTGATGTAAATGTTTTAACAATATCATCTTCGCTGCCACCTTCATTACTCTGTAAAGTTACCTCAGAGCCTTGTGGTGAAATTAGCGTAAGGACTATATCGCCAGACCAAGTATGCGTAATATTTACATCAACAGAAGTACCAAAAACAGTTAAATCATCTGAAATTGTAATTACCGAATTAGCACCTTGTGGATCATTATCAGGAATCGCCACATTTTCTTCGCTAGTATAGGTGTAGTCATTTAAACCAGCAGGTTGAAGCATTAAGCTTACTGTTTTTTCTTTAACAATATCATCTGATGTTGCTGTAACAGTAAACTCATAATTACCCCATGGCGTATTTCCATTGGTCTCAACACTAAGCTGTACTGTTTCGCCAGGGCTTGCAGTTAGCTCTGATAAATATGCACCAGTTAGGCTAGATTCTAGTTCAAGCGTTACTTCACCATCCCACTGAGCAATAGAACCAATTTCAAACGTATAAGTTGCAGACTCACCAACTGTTATTTGTTGTGACGCTGGCGTCACAGACATTTTAAAGCTTGGCGTTGGATCGGCATCTAATAACGCCTGATTTGCGTTTAGGCGCGTGCCCGCAAGCGTTTTACCTTGAAGTGCAGCATTAGCGTCACCGCTACTCATTAGTAACGCTTTAAGCTCTGATGTTGTTAAATCAGGGTTTACTGACAACACAAGAGCAGCAACACCGGCAACATGGGGTGTTGCCATTGAAGTACCTGAGTAATTTGCATAGCCATTACCCGGAACTGTTGACAAAATACCAGAGCCTGGTGCTCCCATGTCAACACTTGTCGCGCCCCATTGTGAAAAGTCTGATAAGTTATCATTGCTATCAGTACTGGCAATTGCTAATACACTCTCGTGTTCATAACTTGATGGATAGTGAGGGTTTGCATCATTATCAACTTCGTCATTACCAGCAGCAGCAACAAATAATATGTCAGCTTGCTCACTAACAGTCATAGCATCCGCTAACGCTTGGCTATAACCGCCACCGCCCCAGCTATTGTTTAAAACACGTAAGTTTACACCTGAGTTTTTAAGATTAACCATATAGTCGATACATTTTATTGCATCTGATGTTGAACCATTACCAGCGGCATCTAAAAACTTACAACCAACAATAGAAACTTCATGGTTTACACCCACAACACCTGTAGAATTATTACCGCTTGCACCAATAGTGCCTGATACGTGGGTACCGTGACCTTGGTCATCCATTGGGTCGCCAGCATCCGTAATTGCATTAATACCGTGAATGTCGTCTATGTAACCATTGCCGTCATTATCAATACCATCGCCTGCAATTTCATCAGTGTTAATCCACGCATTGTCAGCTAAATCAGGGTGACTGTAGTCAACACCAGTATCAATAACACCAACTACAACATCGCGACTACCAATTGAGATTTCCCATGCTTCTGGGGCATCAATATCTGCATCGGCAATGCCGCCTGTTTGCCCTTCATTATTTAGGCCCCAAAGTTCATCAAAACGTGGATCGTTAGGTGTATTGGCAGCAATACTAACGCGGTAATCTGGCTCAACATATTCAATTGCTTGATGAGACTTTAAACGCTCAATAGCTTCTTTAGTACTCATGCCAGATACTTTAAATTTAGCAAGGCGACCTGAGAATAATGATGTGAAGTTATCATCAACTTCATCATTATTTAAATCTGTAATTTTTGCTTTAACCAAGCTTCGTGCTTGTTTACGCATTTGAGGTGTTGCATTTTTTTTATATTTAACAATAACAGAGTCACTACTTGCAGCTGCTTGTGGAAGAGCTCCTGCATCAGGTAATTTAGCCGAAGCCAAACAAGGTAGTAAAGCAAGCGTAATAATAGATAATTTTGTTTTCATTGTTCTATCCATAGTTGGGTTAGCTTAGAAGCACTAAGCGGGTTTGTTCACTATTTCAAGTACAAGGGATCACGTGGCAAGTTATAAGCAAACTAGTAAATACGATATTTGACAAGTTAAAAAGTTAAAAAGAATTAAAAATCATAAATTTTGACCAGTTTGGCTATAAAAAAAACACTAAACACAGTCATTTTAATGAACTGCCTCATTACAACCTTACCCATTATAGGGTCAAACTTTTTTACTGCTTTTTCTTACTATTATATTAAAACCCACCAGTTACACACATAATCCAATGATAATAAAAGGTTAATTATTTGGTAAAAAATGATGATTTAAGAAAATGAAATAGGGGAATACAGTTAATGGGTGATTATGAATTTGAGCTTAAACTTTGTTAGTTCAATATTTATGACAAATTAAAACTTAATTATTTATAGTCACATATTACGCTTCACCTATTTCTAAAGTTACGCAAGCGGATCACAAAAAATATATCGGCACGGCATGCTGAAACAACAAATACCTTATTAAAACCTATAACATTTAGGGTATTTGATTTTAATATTTCAAGGAGAAAATAATGAAGTTGAATAAATCACTTTTAAGTTGTGCTGTTGCAATAGCAATGGGTACCAGCTTTGCCTCATATGCAGATACCGACAACAAATCAGCATCAAACTCAGAACTTAGTACAAAAATATCTATACTTAGCACCGCTAATTCAATGACATTGGCACAATCGCAAAATAATAACACCGCGATTTTAATGCAAGAGGGAGATAGTAATACTATTGAGGTTTCGACTACTGGAAACGAGAACACAACAGAAGTTACTCAATTACAATCAGGTAATTATGTTGGCGTAACAACAATTGGTAACAACAACGAGCAAGTATATGCCCAAGATGGCGTTGCCAACGGTGTAATTACCGAAGTTACTGGTAATAATAATTACCTAAATGTTTTGCAAAGTGGCCAAGGCTTTTTTGTAAACAACGAAGCTGTCAACATGATTGTTGGTGACGACAATATCGTTGATGTAGAGCAAGGCACTGGTGGTCATTGGTTTTACAACTTAGATATGAAAGGTAATGGCAACGAAATCAGTTCATTACAAACAGGTGAGTGGCATGAAGCTGAATTAACCTCTGTAATGGGCGATCAGAATAGTCTGAGTCTTGAGCAAAACGGTTACTGGAATACCTTCAAAGTGAGTTCTTTACAAGGCAATGATAACGAGCTTGATATTGAACAAGACGGCGATCGTAATACTGTTACCTTCACTGATATTTTAGGCGATGCAAATGAGCTTTCAATTGAACAAGAAGGCAATACTAACGCAGTAACATTTGTAGCTGTATTAGGCGATGAAAACGAAATTGATTTAGACCAAGAAGGTTCTTTAAATACTATCGAATCAAACTTATTCGAAGGTCAAAACAACGAAGTTACAGTAACTCAGGTTGATTTAAGCAACTCAACAACTGTTGATATTATTGGTGACGATAATGAATTAACGGCTACACAAGTTGGCTTATTAAATGATGCTTACATGGGCGTTTTAGGTACCGATAACGAATTTATGATTAACCAAGTAGGTGAATCAAATTCAGCACACGTTGTTAACTTTAATGGGTCTGAAAATGACGTTAACGTTATTCAGTCTGGCCAAGAAAACACTGCTGTTGTTGAGTCTTCATATCCTGATATATCTCTAACATCAAACGACAACGATATCGATATTATGCAAAATGGTTCTCAAAACGAAGCCATGGTTACACTTGCAGGTATTTTAGATAGCAACATGAACCAAATTGACCTAGCTCAAACAGGTGAAATGAACGTAGTTGATATGATGGTTGAAGGTAATGGCCACAGCATTGATATTTCACAAACTGGCGAAGGTAACTGGGTAGTTGGAATGGATCAACCTGCATTTTTAGTAGGTGGTGAAAACGTTTCGTTTAGCGTAACTCAAATGGGTAACGATAACATTGTTGAAGGCGCCGTAATTGGTTTCAACAGCACTGTTTCAGTGACCCAAATTGGTGACGGTAACGTGACTTCTATTACTCAAATGTAATTATTGAGGTTGGGGAGAGCAACTCTCCCCATTTAGTTATGCATAATAATAAAAACCATTACCAAGTATTATTACTTACGCTTTCTCTGTTTTTAATGCCCGCATCTTATGCCGCTGAAGAGTTGGAGATTGACGGCCTACTACTTGATAGGAGTATTAGCCGCTTTGGTCATCAGTTCTATTTTGAGTTTTCTAATTACTGGCGAGATCTCCCTTCAACTGCAGGTTTTAACATTGAAATTAAAGAAACGGTCATTCCAAAAGCAGGCACAAAGCTGTCGTTAATAATGAATAACCAACTTGTTTACGTAACTTACTTAGGTAGACGATTAGAGCCTTTAAATGAGCGTGTGGAGCAGGCTGTTTATACAGTGATAGATGCAATGGCTCGCGAAAACATGGCAGTGTCAACACCCGATATGGCTAAAGATGGATGGTAAAATGAAAAATATAGCCCTTATAATAATAACAACATTAAGCTTTTCAGCAGCAGCAACTGAAATAATTTACACCCCAATTAACCCAAGCTTTGGTGGTAACCCACTCAATGCAAATATGCTGCTGAGTAAAGCCCAAGCTCAAAACAAGCATAAAGCACCGGTAGTAGAAAAAGGTTACGCTGAACAATTTCAAGAAACTCTAGAGCGCACCTATTTAAATCGTATGGTAAGAGAAATTACCGATATGGCATTTGGTGAGGACATAGAAGATAGCCTTTTCAATCAAGACTCCATATTTATGAGTGGCGATTATCAAATTGAAGTTATAACCAGCACAACCGATTCTATTACAGTAAGAATAACAAATATAATTGATGACACCGTGGTGATCATTGAAGTACCGAGGTTTGGATAATGTATAAACTACTAATAACAATAATATTAATAGGATTGAGCGGTTGTGCGAGCCTAGGGAACTTAATCCCACCATCGCAACAAAAAGCAGTTAGTTTAGAGCCAACCGAATTATTCGCAGATCTGAAAAACTTACCTAAACCGGTCGGGAGTATTCCTGTATCAGTGTACTCATTTAGAGATCAAACAGGTCAATATAAGCCACAAACTAACGTTAGCTCATTCTCGACTGCCGTTACTCAAGGTGCTAACTCAATACTCATACAAGCATTACATGAATCTGATTGGTTTACGCCGGTAGAGCGTGAAGGTTTACAAAACATTTTAACTGAGCGAAAAATTATTCGTGCAGGCCAAGCCGATAATCCTAACCAAGCTGATTTACCTCCACTAACAACCGCTAAAATCATTTTAGAGGGCGGTATCATAAGCTACGACACTAATGTAAAAACAGGTGGTTTGGGTATGGAATACTTTGGTATAGGCGCATCAGAGCTTTACCGCGAAGATGCTATTTCAATATACTTACGCGCTGTTGATGTTCGTACAGGACAAGTACTACTGAGTGTAGCCACCAGCAAAAAAGTACTTAGCCAAGAAATGCGTGCAGGCTTTTTTAGATACGTGAGCTACAAACGACTAGCAGAAGCAGAAGCAGGCTTTAGCGACAATGAACCTATGAGTATTTGTGTTACCCAAGCAATAGAAAAAGCACTCACAGATCTCATAACAAAAGGTATTGATAAAGGCTTATGGGCTAAAAAACCAGCATAAACTGACTTCCTAAATTAACTAAAGGCTACATATTGTAGCCTTTATAGGTTGTGTGATTAGTAAGTTGAAAGTACTTCGCTAACCCAACCCTTATAAAAAATCTAGAGGATAAATTTTTTACTTTAATAACTTTAATAATGTATTGGTGGCTTTACTCTTATTTAGCCATTGGCAGCAAAACCGATATATAGCGCTGCGCCCAATTAGCAAGCTCCACCCTGTTGCGTGAGTTAGTTTTTTTAAACGCACTGTATAAATGTGTTTTTACAGTGTGGTCGCTAATGTTAAGTTTATCAGCGATTGTATTGTTACTCGCCCCCTGTGCAATTAAATGAATAACAGACTTTTCTCGTTTTGTTAAATGATCGTAATCGTCCTGCTTTAATTCAATGTCGTCGTGTAAGCTATTAAACGACGATGCCACGGCTAAAATATCGTTAAAAGCTTTTGAAATCACTTTACGCGTAAACCACAGCTCGCCAGTATTAACACGAAGTAACCCTTTAAAAATATCTTCAGGTGGATCAGATTTATAAAAAACACCATTAAAATGGTTAAGCAATAAGTTTTGCTCGCACACATCTTCTTTATCAACATTAAAAATGACAACGCTATAGTGTTTAGCTAAACAAATAAGGTCAGTCGGAATAAGGTCTTGCCATTTGCTTTTAGCACCATCTATTAAAAACAAATCATAATTTGCACGCTGCTCAGCTTTAGGAATAACATCGTCCATTTTAATATCACCAAACAAGGCCTGTAGTGTTCTTAAAATAGCAGTGTAGTTGTGTGAATGAAAAGATGATTGAAATGTAGTTTTTACGAATACTGAGTTTTTATGGGGCATAAATTTCGTCCTTGAAACATTTACACTACATTACCTAAATCAAATACAACTTACAATGAGATTTTGGTATTAAAATAAAGCTACCGCTTCTCACCCTAAAACAGATAAAAACCTTTTAAATCAATACATAACCTACATTACCTTTGTTTTTACAATTACTTTTGTAAGATAAATAACAGATCGGATTAGTAGTTTAGTAATTTATAAAATCGAGTCGTTACGCCATTAGTCCAACCAAAACCCTGCTGTACTTGATATTCACCACCACTGGCTAAAACCGCTGGTGTGCACACATTGTATTTTTCGAGTAAGCACTTATTTACTGCAAAATTTTGCTCAACCATATTTACCCAATTTTGCATTATATGTGTACTCAATTGAGTAATACCGTAGTTATTAAGCCCTTTTACCGCAAGCCATTGGAGTGGAGCCCAACCATTTGGACTATCCCACTGCTGAGGCGTTTGAGTAATAGTTGTAACAATACCACCCTTTTTTAAAAATTCATTGGCTAATATTGTAGCTACCTTGATTGCTTGCTCATTACTGGCTAAATTAACAAATAAAGCAGTAGTTGCCGCTGCACTAAGTATTGGAGATTGAGCCGTTGTACGGCAGTTATAATCAACAAAAAAACCGGTTGGTTCATTCCAAAGGTAAGCATTAATAAGCGCCTTGCGATTGCTGGCAAGTAATTGGTAATGCTCTGCTTGTTCACTATTGCCGAGCAATTGAAAGAATTTGCTTAATTGATTCTCTAAGTTATACATAAGGCAGTTTAAATCTATAGGAACAATATCAGTTGTTTGAATAGAGCTTAGTAAATTAGACTCACCAAGCCAACGAGAACTAAAGTCCCAACCCGACTCACATGCAGCGCGAATATTACGATAAAAATCAGATTTTTTCTCCTTCGCCAACCCTTCCGCTAGCGCTAAATCTTCACGCAATGACTCTGCTCTTGGCTCACTTACATCGTCCCAATAACGATTTAAAACACCACCACAAGGCATTCTTACTACCCGCTTTGAGCCCAATAAATCACTCGAAAGCAACTGCGCGTCTTGCATCCAAAATATATATTCTTTTTCAAGTGCTGCAACACACATAGCAAGCCATTGCGTATTGAGTGATTTGCTATGCGTATGTTCCCATAATAACTCGACCATGAGTGCTAAAACCGGTGGCTGCGAGCGTGATAAATAATAGCGACGGTTACCATTTGGAATACAACCATAATCGTTAATTAAATCGACAAAGTTAAGTAGCATATCTTCAACTACATCACCTTTATCTGCATCGATTAAGCCCAATGCTGTAAAATAACTATCCCAATAGTAAATCTCTTGAAAGCGCCCGCCAGGCACAATATAGCTGTGCTTTAGTGCTAGTAATGAATCTTGCTTCGGGGTATCCGCCTCTCTTCTAAGGCCACTCCATAACGAGTCTATATAATGTTTAACCGATGACGTATCAGCCTCAGTGCCCATTGCTAGCACTGGGGAAGTAATAAAGTGTGCGTTTACAAACTCACTAAGCTGCGTATTAGTTAAAGGCGCTAATTGTTCATAGCTTTTACATGCACTTTGCCAATTAACACGCGCAATTGCATCTGCGAATGTTTTACAGTCGCTAAATACATGCTGCATTTGAACATCTTTAAATAATTGGCTGTCAAAAAAACTCATAACTTTCCTTACTGTTAAGCTGTCGTTGCGTGTTGTGAGATAGCGTCGGTTCGTTTTTTGAAAAAAATCACGCTAATAAAAATCAAACTAATGGGAACCAAAGAAAGGTAAAACGCATGCTGGCCACTAAAGTGCTCAAATACATAACCAGTTATTATTGAGCCTGTTGTTCCACCAAGTGCTGAAAAAACTACAATTAAGCCAGTCATAGCGGCATGACGATGTTTTTCAAGAGCGCTGAGCATAACTGAGTTAAGTACCGGATAAATAGGCGCCATGAAAAAACCAATTAACGGTAAAATAAATGCAGCAAGTGGTGCATCAAATAAGCTAATTACTGTATTTTCAGTAACATTCTCAGTAAGCGGTAGGGTAATAAGTATGAGGCCGGCCATCGCAATTAAACAACTGCTCAATACAACAAACCAGTGAATGTGTTTAAGTACTTGCCCTGCTACTAAGCGCCCAAATGCAAGTGCCGCAGCAAAAATACTGGCCAGCTGAATACTAATAGCTATAGGAAGTTTTAAAACTTCATTATTGAATGTGGGTAGCCAAGTACCTACGCCCTGCTCAATTAATACGTATAAAAAAGCACTAATTATAAATATGAGTACCAACGGTTGATATGTTAGCTTAAGCATGGCGATAAAATCGAACCAACAGGAGCGTTTAGTTTTACTTATAATGGCGGGCTTTATAGGCGCAGCAATTACGCTCGCTATAACGATTAGGGCCAGAGCTGCTAGCAAGTAATAAACGTTGAGCCACGCGGTTGAATCGTTTGGATCTATAAAAGCAGTAAAAATCCAATAGCCACTTAACACACCAACCATGAAAATGCCCTCAATGGTGTTTAACAATGAAGAGTGGCTATTTGCATCATCTGTCACTTGGCCGATAATAGAGTAAACCGACACTTTAACCACAGCAAAGCCACAACCAATGGCGGCAAATAAAATTTTAAACGCATAAAAGTCACTAATTAAAGCCGTACTTACACAAGCAAGGGCAACAACAGTAAGTGCCCCAAGCATAGCCAGTTTATAGCCTAGGCGAGGAATAAACGAAGCCACTACAAATGACATTATCGCAATGGATAAATCTTTAAACCCCTCAAGCACTGAAGCTTCTGTTTTACTTACCCCAAGGGTATTTATTGCCTGCAAAATAACGGTGCCCACGCTATTTAACAAAATAGCGAAAATAAAGTAACTTGCTGCAATTGCCAGTGTGACTTTTGTTTTACTCATAATTGCCCTCGCTTTACAGCGTTATTTAAACGCTATAACGACCTTTATTGTATGCCCATAACGAGTGCATACACAGTGTGTGTTTATATCAGTGAGGTTTGAGTTTAGTTTAGAATAGCCCTCAATGCAATCGTTTGCATTTTAAATTTAACATTAACTCAACATGATTTATAAACTATCTTTTACTTGATTGGCGGGTAATCAGTTCAATATCAATTACTTGTGATTCAACTTTTTCACCAGCTAGTTGCTGCATCAACTTTTGAACTAATAGCGTGGCTGCGTACTGTGTGTTTTGTCGGATAGTTGATAATGAAGGGTGGCTAATGTCGGCCATAGCAATATCATCAAAACCTACTAGAGCGACATCATTAGGAATGCTTACATAACGCTCTTTTAAGGCTTTCATGGCACCTAAGGCAACCATATCACTACATGCAACTATAGCATCAAAATAAAGGCCTTTTTCACGCAGTAATTGGTTAATTGATTGATACGCTGAGCTACTTGTAATATCAATAGATACAACATGTTGCTCTAATTTATGGGATGCTAATGCGGCAGAGTACCCTCTATGACGCTCACTAATTTCACCATGTTCTGGGTCGCCTAAAAATACAATGTTTTTAGCTCCGTGCTCTATTAAATGCGTTGTTGCTTGCAAGCCTCCCAAGTAATTGTCACTTCCTACAATGGGGTAGTTGCTAGGTGTTTTAGGGTCTCCCCATACCACCAGCGGAATACCTGCGTTAGCTGCATTTTCTATATTGGTTTGGTTTTTACCTTGACCTACAACAATAATACCGTCTGCACGGCGGCTATTAATAAAATAATTAGCCCAATCGTCTTGCGCCATGATTGAATTAGATAGTAAAAGCTCTAACCCTTGCTGATTAAGTGCAAGATTAATTTCGCTCACTACTTTAAGTAAAAACGGATCGCTAATCGACTGCTCTGTTTGTTCGTCAAGGTTAATTATAACCGCAACTACATTGGTTTTTTGTGTCCGCAACCGACTTGCAGCCGTATTAAGACTAAAATTATGCTCTTTAGCTAAGCGCTGAAGTTTATCGCGGGTTTCTTGCTTAATTAGCGGATTATCATTAAGCGCACGCGAAACTGTAGAGGTAGACACGCCTGCTAGTTTCGCTAAATCAGTTAATTTAATTTTTTTGTTATTCATGATCTTCCTAAATAGTCGCTTACCACTGATCAATACAATTATCTAACTCGCTGACAATATAGCATTATTATTTTTTGCTGGCGCGAACAACGACCCAAAAAGTGTTTAACATATAAATAAGCTCAATAAATAAACTATATAAATTCATAAATAATTTACAAATAAATATTGCAAACGTTTGCATTTATCTCTAAGGTTTCAATATACACAGCCTATTTACAATGATTTTTAGTAAAAAGACTGCAGTAATACACTGTTTAATACACTAAAAACGGGATCACACACATGAAAATCAGTAAAGCAAAAAGTACACTAGCGTGTGCCATTACTTTAGCGCTTAGCACTCAATGCGCATTTGCTGCAGAGCAAGCACAAGAAAAACAAAAAGTTGAGCGTATTGTAGTATCAGGAACACCCACAGGTGTTGGAATAAGAAAAATAGATGCTAGCTATGCGGTAACTAATATCGATAGTGAACAAATTATTAAATTGTCTCCAAAAAGCACCGCTGACTTATTTAAAGCAATACCTGGAGTTTGGGTAGAAAGCTCAGGTGGTGAGTCAGGTGCGAATGTATTTGTTCGTGGTTTTCCTGGCGGTGGGGATGCCCCATTTTTAACGCTAAGTATTGAAGGTTCACCAATTTACCCAGCATCAACCTTATCGTTTTTAGAGAACTCATCAATGTTTCGTGTTGATGAAACCATTGAGACAGTAGAAGCCCTGCGTGGTGGACCTAATCCTGTTTTATCTAACGGACAACCAGGATTAACAACCAATTTTAGATTAAAACGTGGTGGCGAAGAAACAGAAGGCTTATTTAAATACACAACTTCTGATTACGACTTACAGCGAGTTGATGCTGTGATGAGTGGTGAAATTACTGACGATTTATACTTTATGGTTGGCGGTTACGTAAAAAGCTCACCGGGTATTCGTGATGCGGGCTTTACTTCTGAAAAGGGGAGCCAATTTACAATCAACATTACTAAAGATTTAGATAACGGTGAGCTTAACTTTTATACCCGCCAAACAGACGATCACGGTGCATGGTACTTACCAACACCCCTTAATGTTGATGGTATTGACGCAGAATATACGCAACTTGGTACGCTAAATCGTCAAGCAACAATATTTACAGGCCCCGATGCACAAGCACTTGATATTGACCTAGGTGATGGCAGAGGGTGGGACGGCCATGTTTCGGGCGGTAGTATTAAGCTAGAGCTAAAAGGTGGTTGGCATTTTTCAGATCGCTTTAACATTACCAAAGGCGATGCAAATACCTACGGTTTAGTACCTAGTGGCTCAGCAACAACGGTTGGAGCAGTTGCTGATAACGGCCAAACTGCATTTGGAGCAGTTACAAACACTGAATACGCAAGCGATACCCCAGTCCAACAACTTGGTCGATGGGTAGTACTTAAAGAAATCAGCTCATTTACTAATGATTTAGCTTTTTCGAAAAAATTTGGCGACCTATCAACAACCTTTGGATATTACACTGCAAGTACTTCAGCAAAAGATTGGTGGAGCTTAGGTAACACTGCATACCATGTACTTGAATCAGGTGGCGAAGCATTGGCTGGGATTGAATGTAATCAAAACACCGATGGTTGTGATTTTAACTACGACATAAGCTCAACAGGTGATGCGCGCACTAACGCGTTTTATGTCACCGGTGAATACAAATTTGCTGATGCGTTTACACTTGATGTTGGCGTACGTCAAGAAAACCACGAAGTAGAATACAGTGTAGATGAGGGCCTTGACGGTATTATTACTAAAACCGTTAGCTATGATGAAAGTAAAACATCGTGGACTACAGGGTTAAACTATTCAATTAATGATGATATGGGTGTGTTTGCCCGTGTTAACCGTGGTTATAAAATGCCTTACTTTGATGACTTTAGAGATAACTTTGATGCTTACGAAGGCGGCGAAAAGCTTATTAAAGAAATAACTCAAGGCGAGCTTGGCTATAAGTTAATTACTGAATCAACCGACTTTTATGCAACCGTATTTGTAAATGAAGTTAAAGGCGACACATTTGTAAGACGACCTGGCGTACCAGCAGAAATTTTAACAAACGAAGCATACGGTATAGAGCTTGATTACAACTTTAATCATGATTCTGGTTTTTCTGTTAATTTAAATACGACATTACAAGATGCTGAAATTACAGAGAGCCCAACAAACGATGGTAACCAGTCGCAGCGCCAACCAAAATGGCAAGTACGTATAACGCCAAGTTACGATTTTGAGCTACAAGGTATGTATGCAACTTTATACGGTACGCTTTCAGCGGTTGATGATCGCTTTGGCAATAACGAAAACACTGTAACACTCGACGGCTACGAAAAAGTTGATTTAGGTTTAATATTAGAACCAATGGAGGGCATCAAGCTTCAAGTAGCAATAGATAACTTAACGGATGAGCAAGGCATTACAGAAGGTGATCCACGTAATGCTGATGCACCAAATGGTCGTTACATTATGCCTCGTACAACGCGCTTTAGTGTAAGTTACGCGTTTTAAATAAAATACAATATAAAGGGAGCATTCGCTCCCTTTCACTTTAATTAACCTAAACAAGTGAATTTAAAGGCTACTCAATATTCGCTTTTAATTTATTCAGCGCATCAACCGAAAAACCTCGATCATAAAAATATAAAATTTCGCCGCTGCTATTTATAAGTACCACACGAGAGTTATTTGGGCTTTGATTACCAGTAAACTTTTGAACTGTCTCGCCATCTTTATAAATAGTGATTACCCCACCCCATAATTCTTTAGGGATGCCTTTGCGCATACCGCTGTCTATAAATGTGCTAAACATACGTGGTGCCATGCCGGCAATGGTTGGTAGTTCGTAGGTAGGAAGCGTAACACCTGCCATATCTAAACCAATTAACCAACGGTCTATATCAAACTGGCTGTCTTGCTTGTACCCAATGAGCAGTAGTGTTTTATCTGCTTTAAAATCACTAGGTATAGTCACCAAACTTTGCTCTAAGCTTTCGCCACTAATGCTTGGGAACTGCTTACCTGTTAATTGCTGGTTTGGGTACTGTGTTGTACATGCGCTAAGTAGTAAAAGTGCAAAAGCACTTAATGTTAATTTGATCATAATAAACCTAATATTTATAAATTTCATACCGATACGTTTAGTATGGCAGCTGAGATCTAAAAATGCTGACTAGTTATATAATTTTTAAATTTAGACGCAGTCATGGGCTTACCGTACTTCCAGCCTTGTCCGTAATGCACACCCGCTGTTTTTAAAATGGCTTCTTGCTCAGTGGTTTCAATTCCTTCTGCTACACAGGTATAATTAAACTTATGCACAAGTTCCATAATATTCGGGATCATAGAGGCTTTTAAGCCCTCAGTTGTTATATCTTGAACAAACGTACGATCAATTTTAAGTTGATGAAAGCTCAAATTTTGTAAGTTTCTTAAATTCGAATAACCCGTACCAAAGTCATCTAATGATAAGTTAAATCCCGATTCAACCAAGGTTCTAAAATGAGCATGCGCGATGCTTGTATCAAGGTATTCGTCTTCAGTTATCTCTAAACAAATAATAAAGCGTGAATTGGTAAGCTCTGTAATTTGTGGCAGCAACGACACGTTACCCAGCTCTACATCACACGGAAATATATTAAGCGACACTTTAAAGCCTTCAGGCAATACCTCTATAGAGGTTAGCTCTTTGATTGTGGTGGCAATCATGGCCTCAGTAAAAGTCCAGGTTAAATTGTTTTTTCTAATAACCGGAATAAACTCATCTGGAAATAGAACACCGTACTTATCTTCAAAACGTGCAAGTACCTCGCAACCAATCAGCTTGCCACTTTGCAAACAAATAATAGGCTGGTAAGTCCAATAAAATGATCCCTTTTTGAGTCCTTTACGAATACGCTGATTAATAGAGCGACGTGCAGCAATTCTTGCATCAACTATTAACGCACTCGATATTCCCGCTAAACAGGTTAAAATTAACGAAATTATTAGTAATAAGTGGTTATTAGAAAAAAACAGACTCCAAGGTAAGTGCACTACCACACAATATTGACTATTTGTAGAACTGCAAACTAAATTAGTTTCGTAAGGAAAGAAAACATTGTTTTTTACTTGAAGGTAGAGATCCTCTTTACCTGCTAAATGATGCAATGTATTTGGTGTTTTATAAACAACTTCCCAATCTGGCACAGTAATGCCAATGTTGGTAAAGGGAGTACTCTGCATAATTAAATTATAGTCCCCTTGTCTGACTATAATTACTTCCATAGGGCGCTCACTAAATAATAATAGATAAAGCTCTGGCTCAAAACGAACCCTCACCTGTTCATCATCTCGAATAAAGTCAGGCTGTTTGTCGTTAATTGGTTTACTTAATAAGCCTGCACCCGTAGTACAAACTAGCTGATTATCTTTAAAAAAACCTATATCAATTACATATTTTGCGTCAAATAAAGCGCGGCGCATCTCAAGAAGAGTTGTGTTGTCACACTGTTTAAACGCAAGCTTATTTAATGGGGTAAGTATTCGACGCCTCTCTGCAATTGCACCTTCTACATGAGTGAGAATATACTCAGCATCTGACTTTGTTTGTGCTGTTAATTGCTGCGCTGCAAAATTGAGTAAAATAATACAGCCAGTTATAAAAACTAACACTCCGGTTAGAACGGCTATAATAGATTTTTGTTGGTACTTTTTCATAGCATCTCGAAGTTGTTAATTTATATCACTACTTTATTAGATGATTGCATAAGTCGCATTAAATTCACACAGATAGATTTAACAATTATTGAGTGAGTTTTGAACCAATTGCGCTATTTTAAAGCCTATTGCCAAATGTTGGATATCATCAAAATGAATCCCATCACCACCTGTTATGTTAATGAACGAGTTAAAATCAATAAAAGCGCACTTATTATTAGCTGTAACGCTTTTAAATGCACTAGAGAGCTTTGTTGCTTTTGTATCAGCCTCTTCATAAATACGTGAATACTGCTCGGTAATTCTTATTTTAGGTGGGCTAGCAATAATAATTTTAGGGGGTTTTAAAGTACTACCTTGCTGATAATAAAAGTGTATTGAGTTAATTAAATCATTCAAGCCATCTGCTATTAAAGTAGGTGTTAAATTAAAACGTTTTTTAAGATCGTTTGTACCAAGAGCTATAATAATAAAGTCGAGATCATGCTTATCCAAATAAGGTTTTAAATAGCTAACACCATTAATCACACCGTCAAACGGGGGATTATGCACTAACGTGCGATTAGGTTGCCCTGCCTCTATTATGTTAAAGCCCCACCCTAAGTGTTTATTTAATAACGATGTCCAACGGGTATTTTCATCAAAGCGTTTTCCCGTTACAGGGTTTAAGCCCCATGTATTTGAATCCCCAAAGCAGAGAATATTTTTTGTCATGTTAATTATTAAAATGGATTGAGTGTATAACCCTGCTGTTGCAGCTGGGCATGTGCTGTCATCGCCGAAAGTGACATTTGCACACCTTCAATTAGTTGTTCTGGTGCTACTTTATGATGCGTAGCCGATTGCCCACATACATAAACCACGGTGTTATTGGCCAACAATTGCTTTATTAAACTTTGATTTTTGTTATCTGCTTTAAAACGTTCTTTATATTCACTATTAGCCAATACATCAACGCTAGCACTACCATGTACCACTAACGCTAATTGAATGTTATCTGGCTTTACACCGTGTGCTACATGCATATTAATAAAACGTGCAAGTGAGTTCATTGAATTGTTCTGCTCACCTTTTTTAGCGCCATCACCAACATCAAAGGCTATTTTGAATACCGTAGAGTCATTTATCTGAACATGCTCCGGTACACTATAAAAGTAACCAAAGTCTTTAATAAGGTTTTCACCCGCTTGCGAAAATGGGCTTATAAGTAAAAGCAATAATAGGTATTTCATAAACAATCCTGTGTTTTAAATAAGTTAACCTATTTATAAAACTAACAGAAGCAAAGAAGAAAGGGCAGCTTATCATGCTGCCGATTGAGTGTTTTTATGATGGTGGTTAATAAACTGCATACCTAAATAGCTAAATGTTCGTTTAAACATCTCTACAAAAATATCAGGCGCTTCAAGCGATGATGCGTTTGATAACAACGAAAAATCTTTATTACGTAAAGCCCGTAACTTCGGCTCCAAGGTTTCGTCATCCATGTAATCTGTGATCCTATCTATAAAAGACTTCATTTGTACCGTAGTGTTATACCAATAAACAGGAGACGCGAACACCCAATGGTCGTACTTTAAAACCGCTTCAAATAGCGCGTAAAAGTCATCATTTTTATAGTTTTTGTTATAGCAGTATGACGCAATTTTATAATCATCTAGACAAATTACACGCACATCATTTTGCTCGGCAAAGCTATTAACATGGGCTGTGGTATTGCCGTTTTTACGTGCGCTTGAATAAATAATAATGGTTTTCCGATCATTTTTATATTGCATTTAGTTAGCTCTTTTTTTAATGTGGTAAAAGCTTAAAACCTCAAGTTATATTGAGGTCAACTAAAGGATTAAAATAATGTCAGTAGGACAAAAAAAGTTAACCGAAGCTAACCTAACCGTTGGCTATGTAGCAAAAAGAAGTGGTGTAAAAGTATCTACTCTTCACTTTTACGAAACGAGATTTTTAATTAAGAGCTGGCGAAATAATGGTAATCAGCGACGCTATAAACCTGATGTATTACGCCGTGTAGCTGTAATAAAAGCAGCTCAAGCGATGGGAATTACGCTCGATGAGATTAAAAACACCTTAGCTACCCTACCCGACAACCGCACACCAACAAAACAAGACTGGTCAGCACTTTCAAAACATTGGCAAGCGCAACTTGATGAGCGAATTGCTCATATGCAACGCCTGCGCGACAAAGTAGACGGTTGTATAGGATGTGGTTGCTTATCACTTAAAAGTTGCCCAATTTACAATAAAGATGATCATTTAGGCGAAAATAAAAGCGGCGCTGTGCTTTTAAATACATAGTCTTTGCCTGTGTAAAAAGTTCTCCACTTTTGTATAACAAAAATAAATACCCCTCTTAGGAGTTGGGCCAACAACGCCTTAAATATAAAGGCTAACTACGCCTCATTATTGAGTTATTAAAGAAGGTTTTTTTAGTCCGTTTATTGGTAATACGTTACTTTGCTAACAAAATAGCCTCAGGCACTACAAAAACTCTCTATTCATTAATATAGAGTCATGCATATTGAGCCATGAACTCGCGTTTAACTGCTTCGCTAGATGATTTAATTAGACAGTTTAAAATAGCTTTAGCTTAAATACCCTCTTTATTAAGTATTTAAGCTAAGCCATACTTAAGTGACTACTTGTAGATATAGGTAAATACATTAAAAGTATATTCAATACGAGTGGCTACATTGCTAACTGGTTAATTTTTAAGTATTCTTGTACGCCTAAAAAGGAAGCAATTATTCAAGGAACGAGCTGTTGGAACCAACTAGTCACATCCCAGAAAACAATAAAAAACCACCTATAGTTACTCAAAAATTTTCGCAAGCCCTTAAAACAGCTAATCATAAAGAACTGAAAAGCACTGGCTTTTGGTTAAATCAATTTTTTATGGTTATTTCTACTGTCTTTGGTGTTTATTTGGCGGCTCAAAGCGGCTTAGAGCAAGCGCTTAAGTTTGATTCATTTAGCAAAATGGAAGATAACTACTATTTGCGCACCTCCTTATTTGACGAAGTTGCTGATAATGCAAACAGTATGGAAGAGTATGCTAATTTACTTGCAAAAAGCCCATCAATAAAAGAAATTGAGTATTTTAAACCAACACTCGAAAAGTACATTTGGCAAACGATGCAGTACTCTCCAACTACACTCGAAACCCCAAGTGAATTACTAACGCAAATACGTCGATTTTACTCAAGAGCTAAATTTTTAATAGACGCTGTAGCTAATAAAAGGATTTCCGCTAGACAAGCAGCTGAAGAATTAAAAGAGATTACTAATTTAATTAAAACTCAAACACTCCCTGCATTAAAAAATAGCGCTAAACAATTAAAAATGGAATTACAGCAGAATGATATTTCTGTTGGTTCGTTAAAGGAACTTACAAATGCCAACTAAAAGCTGTCCACATTGTAAAGATCATCCACTAGAAGTAACCAATTATCAGGGTGAAGAAATAGATATTTGCCGTGAATGTGGTGGCTTATGGTTCGAAAAAAATGAAGTGAATCGCATGATTTCCGAGATAAATGACGGCCCAGAAGGTGATAAATTTGAAACTCACTTTGGTGAGCCATTAGGCGTTTCTGAGCTTGACTGCCCTGATTGTAAAAAAAGTTTAGAACGTTTTCACTTACTGGAAGCTTTTCATACCGAAATTGATGTTTGTAGACACTGCGATGGCACCTGGATTGATAAAGACGAACTTGAAAGTGTTGAAAAAAGCCCTGAAATAAAAGTGAGTTTAGGCGAGCTAAATCAAAAAGTGAGTTGGAAAACCTACTTGTTTCAATTTTTAACGCAAATGCCTATTGAATATAATATTAAGCCACAAAAGACTCCTTGGGTAACTCGCGGTCTTATTGTTTTAAATACATTGATTTTTGCACTTTATTTTTTAAACCCGAGCTCATTCAGCTATGTCATTGATAACTTTGCCATGACACCTGCAGATTTAAGCAAAGGTAATGAGCTATGGACTGTATTAACTTGCGTATTTTTACATGGCTCTATAATGCATTTAGTCGGCAATATGTACTTTTTATATATAGTTGGCGATAACCTAGAAGATGTTTTAGGCCATAAACGCTTTTTGTTATGGTATTTAGCCTGTGGACTACTCGCATCGTTTGCAAGCTACATTGTAAGCCCAATGTCTACAATTCCAGGCGTAGGTGCAAGTGGCGCTATAGCCGGTTTATTTGGCATGTATTTAATGTGGTTCAGACACGCAAGCCTTACTTTTATGTTTATAATTTATCAGAAGAAACTTTCTGCGGTATGGTTCTTCGCTATTTGGTTAGGATTTAACATTTTTGGTGCAGTAACAGGCCCCGATGGCATTGATTATGGCGCGCATATTGGTGGCTTTATAGCTGGATTAATTATTGGTTATATTTTAAAAAGTAAAATATTAGAGCAAAACCCTATTATTCGTCTGCTAAATCAAAAAGAAGCGCAACTTAAACGTTAATTAATTTAATAAAGTCATCAATAATAAATTGGTGACTTTATTAAATCTCACTACATAAACTTATAACTTACAGCGAGTATATACGGTAAAAAAATGTCCTGTGTTTTTAATCGGTATATCGTATGTTATTGGCTCTTCAGTAAGCTCGCACTCTAAATTACTTAAGTTATCAGCAAATAAGCCTTGATGCTCTGTAAAAAGAGTATTTAGAACCCATAAAACTGAATCATCAGTATTTTTATTTTTTATATGAATACTTTGCATTAAAGAGCTATTAAAAAACATGTTTGAAGGCTTTGAACTGCGTATTTTTTTATTATTAAAATAGAAGTAACCATTACTGTCACTTATAGCTTCATCAACATAAGTATCGCCATAAATTAGCTCTCTTGTCACTGTAACGCCTTGTTGAGGCTCACCATTGCTTAATAATCTGCCTTTAATAGACAACGACAACGTAACGTCTTGCTTGTTAAAAAAGCCAAACATATCTGCATATCCTTGCATTGGTATTAATAAAAATAGAATAAGTGTTAACGTCACGCCTGCTGTTCTTGTCTTGATCATAAAAATCCCTCTTGTATTTGTATTTTTAGCCTAACAACAAAAGCCAACTTGTAACATATTTTAAATCGCTATTCTTAGGATTATGCCTATATAGATTTAGCTGATTTACTGGCGATATTAAAAATAACTACAATAATAAAGTCTAAATATTTATACATTGCTATAAGCGAGGTAAGCTGGCCTTAAAGTATTAGAAGTAATAGAAGTAATAGAAGTAATAAATATAAGATGTCATATTGTCAATTAACTAAAATACACAAACCGTTTAACATTCTTCGTAGAATTAATTGAAGATTATTTTTTAGACTGCGAGCCGCCTAAGTACTTATAATTAAGCATATACTCCTTTAACAAACTCAAACTATGTATAGCTCAAGCTCAAACTTCCTTTAAGTTATAAAGCGGCTTTTATAAACACTTAAGGTATTCCCATAAACAGCTGTAGCGCTAAACGCTTTGCTTTGTATTTCCAGGTTAGTTTTTCGATACGCTCAGGCGCACCTTTAAAATGCAGCCAAGGCTTAATTATTTCTTCGTTAGGTGTCGCTCTGAGCCAATTAAAATGAGCAGCCTCTTTATTAAACGTTTGCCAAATTTCGGCTTGTTGAGCAAGTGAAAAGTCGCTCCAAAATTTATTAGGTCGAAAAATTAAACTAGACAGCCACTCTAATTGTGCAAGCTAAACTGTGCCATAAAATCTACTTTTTAGGTTAAAAACTTACCTTTCCTTATCTATTTCTTTTATTTAATTCATTAAATAAAACATTACCGCTGTTAAACCTAAATTACATGCACGAAAATAACTGCATGATGCAGTTGTGATTTATTACTAAATAGTTTGACTGAGCAGTTTAAGTTTATGCGAGTAGTTTTTCACAGTTACTGATGTTCGCTCGCCGTTTTCTGTTTAAATTTTCACAGTAACCGGCTTGTGAGGATGGTCTCCCAACTGCACCATGAAATACACGTGTAAATTGGGTTGTGAGTTTTAACCAGTTTTCTGGCGATATATTCACTCTTTCTAGTAAAGGCAAATGTGTACTTTCAATATACCCTCGCTTATCTTCTCGTATACAACGTCCTGTTAATTCAACAAGTTCAAGGTACGATTTAAGCTCAAACGGGAGTCCTTTTGGCATGATTTGACGTGACATGCCTGCAAAGCGGAGCAGTTTTTTTGGTTGTTTACCCTCTTTTGCGTATGTTAGTCGCTTTTGAACGCTGGTATGGTCAGATTCTTCTGGTGTATTTCCCATTTTTGCTCTGATGGGGTTTAAATCTACATACGCCATGCAGGCAACAAGGGCTGCTTCATCTAGTAATGCTTGTGACGTAAAACGTCCTTCCCAAAATCTACCTGTGTAGTTATCTTCTTTATTTGCTCTGCGAGCAATGCTTTCATTTAACAACCGCATAAACCAACTTATGCAGGATAGCCTTTCTCGGTATTGCTGTACTGTTTGATTAAAAAATATGAGTTCTATTTTGCTTAGCTTTTCGCCCTGGATGTATTTTTGTGTAATCAATGTACCTTTACAAAGCTTATGCCAACGAATAACAATGGCTTTGTCATTCAGTCTATTGGCTTTTTTATCATCAACATACAGTACTAAATGTGTATGATTACTCATTACGGCATAAGCACACACATCAATACAAAATACCTTCGCTAATTCAAGTAGCTTATCTTCAACCCAGCCTCGTCGATGTTCGTAAGACTTACCTGTAAAGTGGTCTTCACCACACAGAAAGGCACGTCGAACACACCGTGAAGTACAATGATAATATTTCGTATCAACCAAACTTACTTGACGCTTTCTTGCAATAGCCACAAGCCACCTGCCTATTTATTGTACTTGCTAAAATTTAGTCACTAAATTAAAAAAGCGCAAATTTAGGATGGATGTCTAGTTTATTTATGATTGTTAAAGAACTACTGTTAGTTAACCGATTTGAAATCCTGGTTCTTCATGGAAAATAGAAAGCTGTTTTTAATATGTTTTCCACAGTTTACAAATCAACCATCAAAAATGAAGTGAATTTTTGCCACAAGGTTTTCCCAAACTTAATTTCACTCTCGGGCTTAATGTTATCTGTGTATTTCCATGGAAATTTAAAAATATCTGGCGGTGTTAGCTTTTTAATAGGTTTTCCCGCCAATAAGTTATCAAGCTGCTCTTCATCATTAAATTCTTTTCTAAGCTCATCATCAGCTTGATTCATTTTCTTTAAAAATGACTTATCAACGCGATACCAAAAGTACTTAGGGCGACCATTGGCTTTATCAAATTCAGCAGTGGTTTTATCAAACTCTCGGTAATATTCAAATTGTGGGATGTCTGCTAATGGCTGAGTAACATCCATAAAGTTTTGTAATAATTCCCAATGTTGAAAACTGCAAGCTATCTCATTGTTGTAAGCAACATCATAACGCTGATCTTCTTTATAATGAAGAAGCGTAAGCCCTCTATGTGGAAATCCACTTTTGGGATTATGTGTAGCTTTGTAATGAGCATTAAATTCTTCAAAGCTTAAATAAGCAAAGCTCTTTGCATCGCTTTTGGGTACTTTAACTACACCTGTTTTACGTTCGAAAATAACTGCTAATTTAAAATTAGATCTAAAATATGGCCATATTACCCAGTTTGAAATTTTTGAAAAACACCAAACAGATAACAACACAGTGTAACTATCAAATGCTTCAGCAATATCTCCAAGCAAAAAACTAGTAATAGGAAAAGCTAGCAAAAGAAACAGTATTGATATGTGGAATATCCCCCAAGCGAAAGTTAAAGTGTCTATGAGACTTACAGGGTTAGAAGCCAAAGGTAATTCCAATCGGCTCTCATTTTGACTAAGAATACTTCGATGCTGGTTTGCTGCACCACTTATATTCAATTTATATTCTAATCTTTGAGAGTTATCAAAGCAGTGCCCAAACACATCACCTCTAGGAAATAACGCTTGCTTACTTTGGTAACGGCAATACATAGAGTCACGCTCATCAGTCGCTATTCCATCTCTATACTTTGTATCTTGCTTGCCTCTGTAAACAGTTTCAGCATACTCTTCAAGCATATTTTATTTCCTTTATTATCCATGCTTTATCTGGTATTTCGCCGGTTTTCCAGTCACTGCGCTCGTCAATGTCCACATAAGGCAAGGTCACATTTTTATCTAACCGATACTGCACTTTTACTTGCCAATCAACGTCAAAGTTTAATGGCCACATCGATAAAATCGGGACAATATATTGAAACCCATTTATAACCCCTGATTCAGTATTTTCTTTTTGGATTATTTGCCAATTTTTATGGTCGTGACGAAATTCATTTTCAAAATGCAAAATGCCCTCATCTTCAATTTGGTAAACTTGAACAAACACCTCTGATTGCCCTAACGCAAAGTTTGGTGTGTCTATATCAATGGTTAATTGGCAATGGGAACTAGTTAGCTTTTTGAACCCTAATGTAACATTTGGGTTCATCAATGTGCCTACCAATGCGGCATAACACTCTTTTGGTTGAGTGCGCCATTTATTATAACTACCAGTACAGCGGTCATCAATATCTTTAGCAAAGGGACCATTTTTAGTCCAAGTTTCTAATTCATTATCCGTTACCAAAATAGCTATGATTGCAATGAGCAGACCGATAGCGATTATTGCCCAACCTAAAGGTGTGGTTAACAATGCTGCTCCTAGATAAATAAAACCTGAGACGGCTACAACACCACTCAAAACATGAAAAAATGCAGCGTCCAAATCGTTCTTTTTGACTGATGTATATGTGTCTAACCCACATAGAAAAACTGTAATTACTAACCCTATTGAACCCAATAGCCTGGAAAGCAGCACAGTTCGACTAAACACCCTAACAGATAGTTTTAATAAATTATTTATTGATGCAAGCCTAAAAGAAGCTACTTCAAGAGATAAAGTAGCTAAACTATAAACTAGATTAATAACTTCTAATTTAACTTTACTTGTAACTTTATCCCCTGCCTTAAACCTTTTAATCATCTCGTTAGCATTAAACATCTCAAACGCTAGCATCACCATTGGTAAGTTATGCTCTAAAACTCTCACACCTTTTAGTTTGACTGTATCAACAGCACCTAGCTTAAAGTCAGGATTATCATATGCTTTTGCATACCGATGCGCTTTAGGTACTACTACTAACTCACCCTCGATCGAATCATATCTACCGATTAAGTCATTATAATCAGTCCAATTCTCTGGATTAAAATAGCCTTTATTGCTTCCAAATGATTTAGGGTCTTCAGAGGCAATTACATTTTCTTTACTATCGTAGATAGTTACTGCATTGGGTGGCGGATTTTTCACACTTTCACGTAGCATTGCACGCCTTTGCTGCCTATTGTTTTGCGTGCGTTTATAATTGGTAATGCCAATTACTGATGGGTTATCGCCTAATGCAGCTCCAGCCTGTTTAATATGTATATCTGCAAAGTCACTAATTCCAAGCGCTTTATTATAAGAGACCATCAAATTTCTAATTTTTACCGTATGCGGTTTTAAAACTCCATTTTGATATTGACTCGCAACTCGCCCCCAGGCGGCAGTTAAATAGCCCACCGCATCTTTAGCTTTACCAAAAAACTCTTTGAAACCTTTATTTGCAAGCAGCGGTTCTTGCTCTTGCTTTTCTTCGATCAACTTTTCATGAATGCGCTTAAACTCTTCAAATCTAAATTTAGCTTCACCGTTATTCTTTTCTTTTGGTAAGGTTTTTAAAACAACACTACCGGGGATACTTATATCAAAATGTCCTTCAGGGATCATAAAACACTCAGATAGCCAGTTGCCTTTCTCAAACGTGTTTTTTAAAAAGCTTTCAATTGCGCTTGTGGCTTTATTTATATTATTTTTACGCTCGTTTTCAGCGGGTAACTTTTCTTTCCAAGGCCTAAATACACCAGTTGAAACATCGTCCATACTCAATATATTTAATACATTAGTGATAAAGTTAAAGCCAAATAAGTAGTCTACATTTTCAAGAGCTACCCAGTCATTCATTACTGGAGCTAAACCAATATAATCACTTTGCTTAGACGTTAAAGCCGAATCGTTATTTAAGTCTTGTAGAAAATCAATAAACTCTTTTTGTGCAATAGGTAACTCTTTAAGTAGTTGTTCTAATTTGTCACTTGAAAGGTAGCTTTCTAAATAATCTTTATCTAAGTGTTTTGCTCCACTACGTAAAAACTTTGCACCAGAACTTAAGTCCGCATACCCCTCTTTTTTAGTTTTTATAGGGGTCATAGAAGTTCGATGTGGAAATATATAATGATCGCGCATCACTTTTTCATGCAAGTCATTATTTAACATTGCTTGATACGCAAGAACACCAGAATCATAGTGCTTTTTATCTGTTAGCTTTTTATTCTCAATCTGTAATTGCAAGAAAATCATTTGGCATTTATTTAATAAAGAAAGCGCAATCCCACCTGGGTCATGGATTGTAATTTGGCCTTCACTCTCTGCTGCGGCTAAATTAATCTGTTGGCAGCGAGCGTTTCGCAATGAATCAGCTAACCCTTGGTCTTCAACATACGTAGGTGCTTTAGCGTTAACACTTTTTTGTCGTGGATCATCTTTGTAAAGTCCGCCGAGGCTCACAATATACTGCCATGACCATTGTGCGATGGAAAAAGCAACCTGTACTGTGGGTTCGGAGAGTGAGCCAGGCTCACAATTTAAGCCGTTTATTTTCTTAGGCAGTAAGATAGTTTGAGTGACTAAACCTGAATATGAACGTTCGTTTTTGCCAAATTCATTTGCCAAATCAACCTCAGATAAACAACCGTTATCAACAGCTGCGATTTCACGCCATAAATAGCCATTTACAAAAATATAATAAAAACCATTTAAATTACTGACAGGTTTTTCGTCATTCCCCAAAACCTGAAATTGTGCAGATTTTGTTTTATTTTTATCTAATGAAGCTTCAGTAAAAACTTTTGGCTTTACTGAAATATACAAAGATTTGTTATCATCATTAGGCTGACTATCAAGAGAAAAAACATCGGCATAACCAAAAGGAATATTAATATTTCCACATTCACCTTTAATCTCAGAATCTAATTTAACTAGCCCCATTTTAACCACCTACCGTAAAATTAAGAGATGCTTTATTACCACTTATATGTTGCTTATCAGCTAAAGGAATTTTTTGCTCTGCAGCTCCCTGCGAAGCCTTTACTAAACCTAACGTTGCATCATTACTATCGACCCCTGTTACCAGGACACTCGCTCTATGGGTTGTTTCAACATTCTCTAAACTATCCCTCATTTCAACACTTAACCCCCTAGGTGATGCGCCACCTGATTGCGCTAGCGGCATAGGCGGGGTGTTTTTTGAGTTTGAAATCATTAAGTCACCTTGGCGAACAGCGGGTTTACCTTCAATAAGTACGTTAAATGAGCCCATAATAAATTCGGCTTTTCCATCGTTTGTACCGCTTATTATGCCTTTTTTGTTACCCGGCTTGTCGCCTTTACTCTTTGAAAAGTTACTTTTGATGTTAGCCGCGCCATTTCCGTTAATTTTTACTGACCCGGCAACACTTGCTACATCACTAGCTGCCGCCATATTTGGATAAGGTATTGGGATAACACTTGGGCCAACCGTCGTTAAACATATATCAATAGTGCTTAGCTTGCCGCCGCTACTTTGGTGCACTGCAGTGCGGCCATTAATCAATACATTTTGCCCTGATACTGTGGCTACTTGCGCTGCTTGCGATTGCGTATCTTTAGTTAATAGCTCTTGACTGCCGGCTTCCCACCCTAAATGACTCGACACTAAATCTAAAAATGCTTGGGCATTAGTGATAGGTTTATTAACATCCATATTGGTTTGAGACTCATTCCACGGCAAAATAGGTTCGTTTTTTTCATCATCCCATTGAGGTGGAGGAATTATGTAGTCAGGTATAAAGGTGCTTACCATTTCACCGAGTGTTTTTTCACGGTATTTGGGGCGGCCTATTTCAGCTAAAAATGCCGCATCTCCACTGGCTCGGTCTTCAAAAATAGCGACATTGCTGGCTTTACCTAATGCGCCGTTACTTCGAGCACTATTATTAAGCCCTAATAGTGTTGGGTTGTTGTGTCGCCATGTTAACGATCCACCTGAGCGCACATCGGCGGTTAGCGCGTCGATGTCGTACTGAACACTGCCTGTTTGTTTACCTGCGGCTGCATTAATGTATGTCATGAATTTTCACTCCTTGAAATTTTTATTAATTGCTCGTTAGGTGAATTAAATAATAAAAACACATGCTGTAACCCTTCATTTAGTGGGTTATTTAAATAGCTATTTGCAAGCACTAAGCCAGCAAAGTCGTTTGCAACGCCTTGATGGCCAATAGTATTATTTAAGTTGGCGAGCTCTATTAATTCGTCTTCTGGGCTATACAATGCTTGTGTATTAGCAAACCATTTTTTTTGCCATGCTAACGACTCCTTTCCTGCAAATAGGTAAGTATCATTAACACAAGCCTCAGCTTGGTTGAGCTGTTCGTTTAATTCACCATTATAAAGGTGTGCACTAAGGGTGCCTTGTAAATGGGTAAGTAATACACATCCACCTTCACCATTAATAATGCCTGGCGGGCCGTTTAACACTTGCACCACGTTATTTTTTGCTTGATGGCTTACGTATTGGTAGCTAACGCAAGAGTCGAGTGCAATTATAAGTGTATCGGGCGCTATGCTTTTTAAATCAAGCGTTGTAGTTTGTTCAAAATCAGGGACTTGCTGCGAAATCACCTCAGCTAAAAGCTCACTGAGGGTATCGTTACTTATTACCGGGTTGTTTAACTCATCCTGTGGTAATACAAACACTATTTGACTTATACGGGATGTTTTTCTAAGGGTTGTAATATCAATATTTTCGAGCAGCTGGCTTAATAACAATAAGCACTTGGTTTGCCTATCAAGCTGAGCAAGCTCTTCTATTTCTACCATTATGTAGGGGGCATCTAAGCTTATATCACACCGTATTAATGCTTTACTCGGTTTAGAAAACAACATTTGGTTTGCAACAGCTGTATATAGGCTGCTTGGTGTACACCCTGTAGCATTTATATGGCAAAGTACATCAAACTTCATTGTTAGCTTCCCTTTTTGCCACGACTAACTGGCTATTTGCGCCTACGTGTATTGCGTCAATATAACCGCGCCATAACAAAGAAAAACTTTGCGCGTCAGAATCAATAACCAACGTATCGCAGCGCAAGTTAATTGTATGTCTGTTTAATGTGTTAACTAGCTGAACAATAGGCTCTTCAAATGGAAGTTCAACTCGTTGGTGCTGCCCATATTCTTGTAACGGGTATAACCCTGAAAGTGAAAACGCCCACCCTTGTGTAAACTCTTTTTTTACTCGCTGATCTAAAGGTGCCATATTGTTAAAATGTTCATCAAGCACTGTTTTAAAAGGATAATTGCCTGCCATAAGTGCTTTTTTATCAATGTCGGGCATAAGCTCTATACGCGGTGACCAATGTGATGGTATAGCTGAAAAGCTTGCAACTGGGGTAGTATGGCTCGGTTTACGAAGTAGTTGGTTTGCGTATTCAATGCAAGGTAATTGCTGCCCTTTTGCTTGTTTGTTTTTAAGCTTAAATCCTCTCCCTATCGGATTTTCAAGCAGATAATTAGACTCATCGTTAAGATCTTTTCCACCAAAAGCATTGCTGTAATTAATGGGTGTAGGCTCAATAATATTCGGATCAGTTGCAACAGGCCCAAGTAAAGAGCGCTTCCAAAAGCGTGCGCCAGTTACACGTAAACGTTTTTTAAATAGTGGCTGCGCTTTATCATGAAGGCCAAGCTCTACTTCAATTACTCGCGCTTGTTTGGCTTTAGGCGGGTAAGCTGTAAAGTCGCCATACACTTCAAATCCATGCTTAAAGGCGACTTGTTCGTTTACTTCTCTAAGTGGTGTATATGCGGGGTCGCCATCGTAGTCATCGGCTACAACAATATCGGGTCCTGGCTCGTTTGGTGTTACATTGCCTTTTTCGTCAAATTCAAAGCTTTGTTTTACAAGGACAACTTTAGCCAGCGTACGGTCACTCAACCAACCATCAAAAAAACTAGCCTGCCAAGGAGAAAAATTATTCAGCACTTGGGCTCTCCGCTATCACACTTTGCCATTGTTTGGCGCTCAGTAATACATGGTACAAACCACAGGCCTTTTGCAGAGGATAATGTGGTGCTACAACACGTTGCACAACTTCACCTGCAAGTATTTTTAATTTTTGTTTTGCATTACTGCACACAAAGCTAATGCCGTTTAATAATTGATCCCCTGGGACAAGTGCAAACGCTTGCCTTGCATGCTCTGCATCGTCAAGGTTTATGCCGCTGTGTACGTTTTTTTCGTTATTTGATTCTACTACAGTTACTTTGTTTGCTTGAGCAAGCGCTCTGTTAGTAATAATTAGCCATGCTGCGTAAGCTGGTTTTTGAGTTACCCCATGCGCCATTAAATTTATAAATAAAGGCAATGCGCGCTTATATACAAAGTGGCTTAGTACATGTTGGCAAAGCCCGGGGTTAGCTTTACAAAAAAGTAGGCAAGGTTCATCCCAGCGCGGATCGTTAGTAAGCCCTGCTAGGGCAAGTAATTTTGCTTTTTTGTCGTCATCATTTGTTTTGGCAAATACTTTAAACAGCATGTCCGATACGTTACTTGCTTTATTACAATAGGCATTCACGAGTGCTGCATAAGCAATATCAAAGTTAGCATGTAGCATGGCACTATTTAGCTCTGTTTCACTCAAGTGCTGTGAAAAAAGTAAAGTAATCGCGTTACTATCAAGCTCTTCTTTTTCGTTGAGTACACTATTGCGCAGTGCTTTATTATCATCTAACTGCCAATAATCAAGTAAGTGCTGTAATACACTGTAATAACTTAAATGTTTGTTCGACTTTAAAGCTAAAAAAGTTTCGCCGCTGTTAAGTTCACTTTTTAAATTAAGACTTTGTAGCAATAGCGCGTAGATACTGTGGTGCTCTGGGCTTTCTAACGCAAGGGTAATAAATTTATCAAGCGCTAAATGGCTTACTTGTGTTAAATTTTTACCTGCAAAGTAATCTGTGGGTGCATCACTTTTTAAATCGCTGAGTGTGTATAAATGATTTAGTAATTGGCTTTCAATTACATTGAGTCGAGCAAGCGGGTAAACACCTTGCGCTTGCAGCTTTTGTTTGTGTTTTAATAAAGTAGTTAAGCGCTGCTGATGCTGCTTAACCTTAGCGACTTGAGCAAACATAGTATTAATTAAGCCTAATTGGCCAGCCAGCCAAGGTAAGATCTTGCTCGCTATTGGCTGTTATATCTCGCCCTTCGAGCACTATGGTGCCATCAGCAAATACTTCTATCGTCCCTTTAGCGGTTTGGAGGCTAATACTTTGCTGTGCTTCAATAGTTATATGGCCTTGGCTATTTTTAATGAGTGCAGCGGGCGCTTGATCTTCATTTGCAAGTAGCCCTGTTACTATAAAGCCTTGTGCAGTGTGGGTAAGTAGTACTGTGTCGCCCACTTGGCATGGTGTTATATGCGCCGCTTGTGCTACAACACTCTGTTCGTCGTTATTTACTGTAACACCTTTAACTCGGCCAAATTCATCGACTTTACTTACAGGTGCAAGTTGCTGATCGTGATTAAATATACTTTTAACTTTAGCGTTCATTAAATTACTCCTTTAACTTAGTTATTACTAATTGCACTGCCTTTAATTGCTATATTAGTGGCACTTAACGTTATATTAGTGGCGTCAATTGTAAGGTTACCCGCAGCATCAATTTCTATACTTGCGCCACCTTGGCTTAACTGAATTGCCCCCTGTCCACTTGCTTTTATAGTAATATTTTTACCACTGTTTAATTCTAAATCACCTTGAGGTGCTTGTAGCTCAAGGTTGCCGTCTACCGAGTAAACGCTAATATCTTGTCGTGCTTGCATTTTAAGCTCATCAGTTGCTGTGAGCTCTAAGTTACCGTCAGTCGCTTGAATACGACTATTTGAGGCTGAGTTTAGAGTTAAATCCGCAGCCGAGGTAACTGTAATATCTCCCTCGCGGGTTTGAATTTGCAGATTGTTTTCTACTCGGGTTGTAAAATTATTAGCGACTGTAAAATTTGCGTCGTTCTCGGCAACAAACTGTAGGTTTTCTTTCGCTGAAATTTTAACATCACCATCAACAGACTTTAACATTGCCTGGTGCGCACCATTTGTTGCATCGAGTATTAATTGGTTTTTATTGTTTTTATTGGCAAGGCTTATCTTCTCTTCGCCTTTTTTGTCATCCATTACAAAGCTGTGCCCAGCTTTAGTTACTAATTTGTTTTCAGTTGGGTTTTCGCTTGTAACAGGATTTGGTGCATTTTCATTATAAAGCGCGCCTAAAATTATAGGCCTATCTAAATCACCATTTTCACCACAAACGAGCACTTCTGTACCTTGAGTTAGTGGAAAATGCATACCGTGCCCGCTGCCACCGTAAGGTTGCATTAAACGTGTAGGACGGCTTTCTTGGCCTTCTCCATCTTGATTAAACGGTAGTTTTACTACGTAGTTACCTTTGTCATCAATTTCTTGCTCAATTAATGCATTAAACGTTGCAAACACACGTCTCGCTGGGCGTAATGGGGCTTTATAAGGCTGGTTAACACTAATTAAATAAGCTTGGTTTTTATACGTTAAGCCCTTTACATTAGAGCCGTATTCAACCGAGGCACTTTGGCTACCTTTGTGCTCTACACGCGTCACTAAATACTGACCATCATGCTCTGGGTGGTCATAAATATTTAAACGCATACCAGGGCGAAGCGCCCTGCAGTCTGTGTCTATTATTATTTGCTCACGTTGGCAATCAAACGCTTGCTGTCTGATAGTTGCTAAGTCTTGCCCTTCGTTTGATTGCCCGTAATTATCACCGTAATGACTATCTTCACCAAAACCAATAACTGACGCACTGTTATTTTTTGAAACTTGCAAATTACCCGGAGCTTGGTAGTTGTAATCATCTAAGTGTGTACTTTGCGGAAATAATTGGGCCTGCCTGCTTATAGCAAAAATTGACTCACTCGTTCTTACTTGCCCAGATGGCGGTACATAGCTTAGGTTTATTTCATCAAACTCTTGCGCTATACCATTAGAATCATTGCAAATATACAATGTACATTCACCACTAGTTTGCTCTACAAAGCTGTACACAAAACCGTGCTTACGCATTAAGCGTGTTACAAATTCGTAATCAGTTTCGTTGTATTGCACGGTCATATCGAGCATGGTTGAGCTTGCTTGTACATTTAACTTTTGCGCAGGGAAACCTGCTTTTTCAAACACACTCGAAATAATTTTACCTGCATCCATAGCAGTAAATACACGGTTAGAATGCTGATGCTTAAGTAATGTTAAATGAGAACTCATGATCAAAGTATAGTGATACCCCTGATGACTTTGACCATGCGCTATAAAACCACTAATTAACCCTGAAATAGTACGATCTAACATTGACCACACTAGTGATAACGATACATCTTTGCCTATTAGTATTTCAGATGTTAAATGTTCAGGGCTCAATACTTGGATTTTAAATTCATAGTCTTCACATAAACGATCGTCCCTAGACTCAAAGTCAGTTACATAGACCATTCCGTCAGGCATGCCCTGTATAGCAACACTAAAGTGACTCTTATTGGCCTTGAGCTCGTTAAATATGTCCATGAATCCCATTTTTACATCCTTTTATTTAAGCGTTATCTGCAAATGTCGCCGTAATTTCGTCTTGTTCGTCAACGGCCAGCGTTAAAATATCAGGCATGTCTTCTTCTGCCATAAACTCTAAAATTGATTTAGCGATACCAGGCAGTATTTGCTGCTCTATAACCGCGTTCACCATACGTGCACCACTATCTGAAAGCGTACATTGAGTAGTCAGTTTTTCTAAAACACTAGCATCTACTCGTAGCTGCATTTTGTGGTTTTCGTGCAAACGTGTGGCAATGGCTTCAAGTTTCAAGCTGACGATAGACTGTAGTGCTTCTGAATCAAGCGCTAAGTAAGGTATAACTTGCATACGGGCAAGTAAAGCAGGCGCAAAAAAAGCAAGTAATTGCGGCTTAATTAAATCAGTAAGTGCACCGATTGATGGTACTTTCCAAGGCGTTCCGTCTTCATTAATAGGTGCTTGCGTTGGATTTAGCGCTTCGTTAATAGCTGCTTCTTGCTCGCTTTGCTGTACCTGTTCTTCCTCGTCATCTTGAGGACTTAGGTCTATAACTGTAGGCGGTGTACATGCATCGATTAACTCTGCTGAGCCTAAATTAGATGTCATGATAATTACAGTATTTTTAAAGTCTATTTCACGTCCTTCACCGTCACGCATCGTGCCACGCTCAAACACTTGGTAAAACATGTTCATTACATCTTTGTGCGCTTTTTCAACTTCATCAAGTAAAATTACTGAATATGGACGCTGTCTTACCGCTTCGGTTAACACACCACCTTCACCATAGCCAACGTACCCTGGTGGTGAACCTTTAAGTTGCGATACGGTGTGCGACTCTTGATATTCGCTCATATTAATAGTGGTTAAAAATTTATCACCACCAAATAATTGTTTAGCTAAGCAGCGAGCGGTTTCTGTTTTACCTACACCAGAGGGGCCAGCTAATAAAAATACGCCTAGCGGGCCTTCATCGTTGCTTACGCCGGCTTTACTCACTCTTAGTGTTTGCGCTATTTTAGCGAGTCCAGCCTGCTGCCCTATAACTTCTTGGCTAATTGTGGCTTCAAGATTAATTAAATTACTAATCTGATCTTTTACCATGGCCCCTACAGGCACACCGGTCCACTGTGAAATAATTTGCGCAACAGCATCGGCGTCTACTTCACTAAATAAGCCGTTGTCTTGTGTATTTTGCTCTTTTAGTGATTGGCGAAGTGTCAGCAATGATTCGCTATCAAGCTCTTGATCAGTTGCCTGCTTTATCTCGTTAATTTGACTCAAAGTCGAAATTTGAGATTCACGCGAGTGAGTAAGTTGCGCCAATTTATTTTGTGCAATAACCAGCTCTTCAACTAAATGGGTAAGCTTATCTTTATCAACAACTAAACCTTGTCCTAGCTCTACATTGAGGCTATTGATTCTGGTTTCTAAGTAATTAATGTGCTCACGCTCAGACTCAATGGCAGCGGGGTCTGTAGCAAACGACATACGTACTCTTGCCGCTGCGGTGTCTAATACATCAATAGCTTTGTCTGGTAATTGGCGACCTGTTATATAGCGCGACGATAAAACGACAGCAGCTTCTATAGCGTCATCCGTAATTTGAATATTATGATGCTCTTGATATTTATCTTTTAAGCCTGCAAGCATTAATTGAGCCGCTTGCTCTGTTGGCTCATCCACTTTAATAAGCTGAAAACGGCGCTCTAGAGCGGCATCACGTTCAAAATACTTTTTATACTCGCTCCATGTTGTAGCAGCAACGGTTCTTAATTCTCCGCGTGCTAATGCTGGCTTTAGTAAATTTGCCGCATCACTCATGCCCGCATCGCCACCGGCACCAATTAAAGTGTGCGCTTCATCGATAAACATAATTATTGGCGTTGTTGAATTTTTAACTTCATCTATTACTGTTTTTAAGCGGCGCTCAAACTCACCTTTAACGCCGGCACCTGCTTGCAATAACCCCATATCAAGCACCAATAAGCGTACGCCTTGCAGGTCACTTGGTACTTGGCCATCAATTATACGCTGGGCAAAACCTTCAACGACTGCTGTTTTACCTACACCTGGATCGCCCACTAAAATAGGGTTATTTTTTCTTCGACGGCATAACACATCGACCATCATACGAATTTCGTCATTACGACCGAGAACCGGGTCGATTTTACCCTGTTTTGCTTTTTCAGTTAAATCTTCACAGTACTCATCAAGCGCAGCTGTACCGTGCGATGAATCTGTTTGATTTGCAGACTTTGATTTAGCTACTGGGTTTAAACGCTCTGAAGATTGCTGACAAATTTTATCTAAATTTTCAGCTAAAAAGCGTGAATCTATTTTATCTAGTAAAGCAGGTAGTTGAAGTACTGGGCTGTAAGGTAATAACTCTGTTAATGAATCAATAAGCGCAGCACCTGTTATAAAATCACTTTTATGCTGAACATTAGCACTTAACCATGCACGCTCTAGCCATTCGTATAAACGACGAGAAAATGTAGGCTTACTTTGATTACCGGCAGGTTGTCTATTTAAAAAGTCTAATAGCTCATGCCATACTTTGTCTTGGTTAATATTAAAGAAATGAAAAATGTGCTCAAGGTCACCATTACTTCCTTCTTCCATTAACTTAATAAGTAAATGCTCAGGAAGCACTTCAAAATGACTACGACTACTCGCAAATCCAGCTGCTGATTCAAGTGCTGTTGCGGTGTGGCCATTTAATTTATCTATGAGTTGTTTTATGCCTTTAGCATCCATTTTTTTATCCTTAATTCCTTAGTGTTTATACTGTTGATGGCTGTAGCTATGTGTTGTTGTATTTGCAGCTGCGGCCCCTAAATATGAATTATGTCCAAGTACTAGCGGTTGCTGACCTAAAGCTTGTTCGGCAACAGCCTCATTAGCTACTTTTATTTGGCAAATCCACTCTACATTACTTGGTAAATGCGCAGTCAGAAGTGCAGCCATTTTTATACCTTCTTCGCTTCTTGGCGTTAAACTCATGGCTGTATCACTATTAACTGGACCTATATCTATTGTTAAAATACTTCCGCTAACTAATACCTTCGTACCAAGTACTGCAGAGCTGCCTAAAACCATTTGGTTTTCTTCGCCGATTGAACTTGGTGTATCTATTTTTTGCCAATTTGCTCGTGTGTCGTCAACTTTTAGCGTGTCTATATTTAAACTATGTTTAAGAAGCTGCGCTAAGCCAGCAGCGCTAGTTTGCTTTAAACTTGCAATACCACACTGAATTTTTTGATCAGTTTTTCCCAGTAAAATAGATTCAACTAACCCATCAAATTGGCTCGCGCCTCTGCCTGCTATATTAATTTGCGACTTTTTCCAGGCCTGAAAAAGTTGGCAATAAAGTACATGATTAAATATATCTAAAAACTGACGAACGCGGTCACCGCTTTGCTCATCACTTGCTGCTTGCTCTAATACATAGTGTGGCATGGGTGCATCTACACCATACAAACCTAAAAAAGAGGTCGATAAGCTTAATCTTCCTCTGCCATCATTCTCTAATACACATTCGCGTACATCAGTAGCCGGAAAACCAAGCTCTTTAAAAGGTTTAAAAACAACTCTGTTACTAATCCCTTGCTCTAGCTCTTGAGGTGCGGCCCAATGTTTTTCTATTAAGCTCATCGCTTTAAATAAGTTAAACCGCCAAGGCTGCTCAATAAGTAGTTCTATTGGCGCGGGTAACTTAGACCAAACTGGGTGCGCATGATTTTTATCAGCGTAACTCATAGCTGATAACTCTTACCCGGTTCAATATCCCAACTCCACGATTTATAACTAGGAATTGCATTAACACGCGTTTGTACGCTTTCATTTATAGGGGCATACATTAAAAAGAATTCATGTAATACATTACAAAAATGATATAAATCAGCATCACCAACAAATTTACTTTCATCAATATCAATAAGTACATCAACACCTTTGATAAATATTCCGCGTTTAATTTGGCTGATCGGCGTTGCTGTTATTTTTAAAATGCTTTCAATTCTTAATCTATTCTCAGCTTTATCAGACCAGTCAAATAACACTAGTAATCTTTTTAGTTCTGTAACTTGCGTAATTTGTGAAAACTTTACATTTAATAAGCTAATAAGCTGCCAGTGTTTTGGCTGACTTGGACATGCTAAATAATTAGTTGGCCGTATAACATTTTTAACCTCAACGATGCTCGGCATGTCTTTTCCGCCTTCGCTCAAGTCTCCCTCTTGCAAAAGCTGACGAGGCCAACCGGCATTAAAAGAGGTTAAATCAACTGATAGAGTTTCTTTTTCATCTTCTAAATTAAAAGGAAGTTGTAAATAATGAGTCGGGGCTGCTGCACCTACGTCTTTTGTGAGCACAGTAAATAGCTTTTTTTCGTCTTCAAATACGCTTTGATAACGAGGAGTGTAATCATACGATTGCCCGGTTATAGAGTTTCGACCTGCAACTGCATCTACCGTATAACTAAAAACGTGGTCAAAACGTGCCTGATCTGCACTTATCATATAATCAGTTCTGTTTGGCTCAATTTTAATTGGCTCTGCAGCTTGGCTAAATAAATTAACTGCTGGCACGCAATTGATTAAAATGTTCTCTTTACTTAACTGATGACCCGGCGGTAATTTATTATCACCCCTAAATACGATTTCAAAACGGTCAATATGCTCAGGAAACTCTTCGTCTTTTAAACCATCAAATGTTAAAAAATAAAACCTATCTTTTGCATTAAAATAATCAAGTAAAAGTGCATATCCAGGATGACTTTTAGCCGCGCTAGGCAGTAAAGCGCCATCTATATCTAAATAAGTAGCGCTGCAACCTTTTGCTTTTAACTTTTTATTGAACTCAAAATGATTAGCACCAAAATCAAGTTCTGCTTGTTTATTAGGTGTTTTTAATAATTGAAATAAAGCACTGCATAATGGTGTATCGCCACGTAAATAAAAGTTTAGTTTAGATAAATCAAAATTACTGCGTTCACCTTGGCATACAAACTTAAGCCCTATTCGTAGCTCTGCACCTAAGTGCGACTCTTGATATCGAACATGCTCAACATCTAATGGGACAACGTCTAAACCGTGAGTTGTGCTAAAAATTATTTTTTTATTATCGGCCTTTGCTTTAGGCGGATTAAGCTGTAAACCTTTTAAAATAGAGTGTGTTTTTTGCATAGCCAATTTTGGCTTAAATTGCACCACAGTACTAGAAGGATAATAACTTAGGAGTATTGGACACAGTTGACGCAGCACTTGCTCTGAAACTTCAGGTACTGACTCATCTAAACGCTTTTGAGTATGGGCAGTTAAATACGCTACGCCTTCTAATAAGCGCTCAATATGAGGGTCTCTATCTTTTAATGCATCAATGTTAAGCATTCCTGCATGCTCAGGATAAAACTGAGCAAACTGCTTACCAGCTTGGGTTAACAAGCGCATTTGTGCATCAAAATATTGCTGCATTCATCAATCCTTTAAATAACATTAGTTAGTGTTTTTTGCATGTTGTATAACGTCTGCTTTACCGCCAGATTCAAAACGGGTATTTAACTTGATACTTTGCCCGCTCGTTAAAAAAGCTTGAATATCTAGCCTTATTACACAATTATCTTCTTTAATTTCAACAGGTGTTACATTTGCATATCGTACGCGTGGTTCGTACTTTTCTATCAATTTTTTAACCTCAAACGCTAACGTGTGTTGTGAGTATGGTAACCCCTCGTAAATATCTTCTACATCGGGCAAACCATAGTCAGACAAGTGCTTCAGCACTCCTCTTCTTGCATTTAAAAGCTCATTTAAATGCTTGCACACACTGACTTGCTCATCAGTTTGAAAACCATGATGACCATTGCGTGTAACTGGTTGAGTTAAAAAATCGAATAACGCCATATTTAGATCTCAATAAAAGGATATGCTTGCGCATATCCTTCAAAATTACTGACTAATTAACGACCTTCAGTCCAAGAGTCAGAGAACTCGATGTTGCCATCTAAGTAAGTCCAAGTAATGCGTTTGTAACGTAGACAAACTGTTTCAAGGTGCGGGTAACGCTCCTTGTCTAAGTCTTTAACGTTATGCATTGTTGGTGAGATCGAAGTGATCTTTACATCTTCCAACTTGTGGCAGAAATATTCACGCTCAGTCCCTGTGTCATCAATACGGTACCATTTAAGCTCTAATTGCTTAAGTGTTTGACCGTTTGAACACGCTTTGTACAAGTACGGCGTAGCCGCATCAACAGCTTTTGTAATTACAAAAGGTTCATGCTTACGAGTACCTGTAAGTTCACCTGTATCGTTATCCGTAGGAATACGAAGTTCATGATCAAAGTGTAGGATCTCAATTGAACCTTCACGCTCTGCAACAGTTACAGAACCTTTGATGTCATTACCTTGGTCATCCTTTAACCACATGTACGCTGGAATTGCCATTTCATTATTCTCCTTTTAGAATGAAGTGTTTCCTGTTAGTTGGCATTGGCATAAACAGTAATATTTATGCCCCCCAAAAAGCCCTCTGCTTCATGCCACTGGGGAATATGTCCCAAGTTGGATGCAACCAACTTGGGGCAATTTTTTAGACTATAAGTCTTAATCCTTTATGTACACCTGCCAACTACTCACCAAATTGACGCATTTGATAGTACTTAAATCCGTTTCATTGGCGGCGTAGCAGTTCATTTTTCGCCAGGCATTTGCCCTACTAGCGCTAAACGAACATCAATCCCTTCAACTTGGAAATGAGGAACAATGTACGTACTTACTCTGTAGTAACCAGGGTTACCTGGAATTTCTGCTACAGTCACTTTTGCATCTTTTAGTGGATGCGTAGCAATAAGAGATTCATCAGGGTTGTTCATTTTAGTTACTAATGCGCCAAGCCAATCATTAAGCTGCTGCTCTAATTCATGGCGAGGTTTACTTGAACCAATATTTTCACGCTGTAAAACTTTTAAGTAATGCGCAATACGCGATACTAAGAAAATATATGGTAAGCGTGAGTTAATTCTTGCATTAGCTGTTGCTTCATTTGTTTCTAATACCTGTGGCTTCTGCGCACTATTGGCAGAGAAGAAACATGCAAAATCTGAATTTTTATAGTAACTAAGTGGAATAAACCCTTGGTTAGCAAACTCAAGTTCTTTAGTTTCAGAAATAAGTACTTCAGTTGGAATTTTAGTTTCTGATCCTTTACCAGCTTCAAATGAATGCAGCGGAAGATTTTCAACTTTACCACCTGATTGCGGCCCACGAATATTTACAGCCCAACCATTATCATGGAAACTACGGATGATATTTGCAGCAAATGCAAATGTTGCATTACCCCACAAATAACGTTCATGATGCTGCGCACTTACATCTTCTTGGTAATTAAAGTTACGAAGAGGATTTGTCTCACCATAAGGTAAACGTAGTAAAAAGCGCGGGAATGCTAAACCAATGTAGCGAGAGTCTTCTGATTCACGGAAGTTTTTCCAACGAAGAAACTCAGCGCGCTCCATGTAAGAACCCAAATCTTGGATTTTAGATACTTCTTCCAATGAATCTTTAAGAAAAAACTTAGGACCAACACTGCCCATAAACGGACAATGCGCTGCCGCAGATACACGAGATATCTCTTGCAGTAACGATACATCGGGTGCAGAACAATCAAACTCAAAGTTCGAAACCATTGTAGATACTGGCTCACCACCTGGCGTATCGTAATCTGAAGTATATACATGTTTATATAATGCAGATTGAGTTGTATCAGGCGCCTCTTCAAAATCATCTCTTAGAGTTTCTTTATCTACATCAAGCATTTCAATTTTAATGTTGGCATTGTTAGGCGTACGGTTAATTAAGTAACGTAACGAGCGCCATGCTGATTCCATTTTTTGAAAATTTGGGTGATGTAAAATTTGATCTAACTGCTGAGAAATAATAATGTCTACTTTTGCGATGTAATCATCTAAAAGTAATTTATCAATTCGAGTTACTTCTTGGCCACTACTGCTAGCCATATCTAAAAATACATTTATAGCTGCTGTTAAGCGCTCATTTGCACGAGTTTCGGCTAGGTTGCTTGCATCTCTAAATGAATCAAGTTTGATTTCATCTGCAACTGGAGAAATATCAACCATTCCACATATATTTTCATAAGTGGATAAAGGAGCTTGCTCCGTGGTATGCGCGGCAACATTTAATTGTTCTTGCATTGACATGGTAATCTCCTTATTCAGTTATTGGTTGTTTTTCATCTTCAGACGCTAGCGGCGCAATTTCATCCAGTTTAGCTTTTAACTCATCTAGCTCTGGCTGATTTTGTAAAACACGCTCTAATTCTTTACGCAGTGATGAGTTATCTAATAAATTAGATTTAAGGTCGCGAAGTAAATTACGCATAGCCATCATTTTATTAAGCTCTGGCACTTGAGAAGCAACTGATTCTGGGTCAAACGATTTAAAAGAATCAAACTCAAGGTTTACGTTAATTTCGCCGTCACCTTTAATTTTGTTCGCTACCTGAAAGTTCGCTTTAGGCGCCATATCTTTAAGCACTTGCTCAATATTATTTTTATTAATTGTTACGCGCTCACGCTCAGATAGTTCTTGGCTATTTTGACCATTTGAGTAGTCACCAATTACTAGCATCTTTAATGGCAATTCACTTTTTTGTGAAGCGCCATCTGTATCAAGCTCTAACGAAATATTGATCCGAGCTCTGGGGATCTCTTTTTGAAATGTATCACTCATGTTTTTTCCTTTGCAGTTTGGTTATCTACCGACTCAATTCCAATTAAACCTCGACATATTAGTCAAGCCCTTGTAACTAAACCCACGCTAATGCTTGTGCAGGGTTAGTTACCATCATTTGCTGACTAATATGTTTAGCAGCTAAACTCATTTCATCTTCTGGCGTTTGTGACAAACTTGCATAACACTGCTTGGAAAATCGCCATACTTCCATGCAAAAACATTGTTGCCATTGCGCTAAGTCATGCGCTTTTATTTGTTTTAGTAACACGTTTAATAATGCTAAAGCATGTTCGTAATGCTCAGCTTTCATTAATAATTTTGCCTTTAATAATTGCGCTTGAGCTTTATCAAAATCGTTTAAAATATTTATTTGATCGACTTTAATTAATGCAGTCGATAACTGCCCTTTTTCGACGTCTTGTATTAACTCGCTATACTGCTCATCAAACGCACTACTTTGAGAGCTAACAGACTCTGTTTTTGCAGAATGTGATAACTCTTTTAAAAACTCTTTATTTACAGATGAACACAACGGACTTCCATCGTCATACTGTAGGGAAACTAAAGCAGGAAACTGCTCATTTAAATTAACTAATTGTTGCTCAAGCCAATGAACAAGCGGCAATTTATTTAATTTTTTTAATGCATTTAAACTAAGCACTTGGAGATTTAAATTAAATTGCATAGCCCCTTCCATAAACAACCCTTCGGCTAAATTTAAAGCTTGTTCAGGTTGCTCACTTGCCAATGCATTTTCAATTGGAGCAAATGCTGCAGCTCTAGGAGCGGGTAAACGCGTTTTTCCATTTTCGTTAGCCGGTAATGCCAATCTTGTCCAACGTGCAGCTCGCGATAACTTTATTACTCGTTCAATGTTATTTTGTTCTTTATCAAAGTTAAGTAGCTGCCTAACCGCACTTAAATACGCTGTATCTGAGGCAATATCAGCATTACCAATACTAACCTGGCTAGCAACTGCGGCTGGTGCCGAATTATTAGTTTCTGATTTTGGAGCCGTTACAGCTGAATTCTCAGCTAATTTTTGCTCTGTGCTAATCGCTTTTTCTTCTTGCACTGGTTCAGCTACAGGCACTGGGTTTCGTTTTTCTTGTTCTTTAGCCCACTCATTCAAAGTCGATAGAGGGCCAGATTCGTTGTCTAATAACGCAACACACTGCTCATTGTATTGAGTCAAGGCAGCTATAAGTTCAGGCCATTGTTCAGCGTTTGTATTATGCCCTTGGGCTACACCCTTTAAACGTTCTTGCTGTTGTAAAAACCATGTATTAACTGCAGCGCGCATTCTGGCTTTTAGTGGGTGTACCTCATCCGTATAAGTAGTCAACAAACGATTAAATAACAATAATGTATGCGTTAAACCTGTAACCCCAAACTCACTTGTTGCAGCTAGTGCTAAGTAACTTACTATGCGTAAATCTTTACTTTGAGTGTTGAGTAAATCTGATGCTTGTATAAACATCACTTTAAAGTCAACTTCCCCCACTCCTGATGAAGATGCTTTTAATGCTTTAAATGTTTCTTCATATTTTAAATCTTCTCCACACTTGTTCCCCGGCAGAGGAGCACTTAATGCTTCAAGCCATTCAATCCAGGTGGTATGTGTATGTGGCGCTTTATTACTCATGATTTACACCAACGACGAAGTGCATCGTAAACACTCACGTTATCCATATCAGCAAAATTAAGTGTTTGTGAAGACGGCTGTTTTTCTACTTTTAAATTACATAGATCAACAATATCGTTTGTTTTTTTATCGTATTCCCACACACTATTAAAGTATGACGCTGGAATAGGCCTACAAAAAATAGTTAAACTAGGCGCTTGATTCTCATCACCTAACTGATAAAAAAACCAAGGCTGCCAATTATGATCTGCCACCATAGATGCAACTAAGTGCAACCAAAACCCGGCAACTAAGGCACTTTCATGACTAAAACTAGGCATTGGTAGGCGAATACCAAACTGACTTCTTAAACACCCTCTATTAGCGATAGATTTAAGCACAGCTGATAGCTCTTCAATTAAAATTGCTCTTTTAGCAATATCGTTCAAGCCTAAATGCTGCCAAAAAACGCTCATCGGAATAGTTCTAAGTTTATCAAGCTCTAGAGTTAAGTTTGGTTGCTGTTTAAGTGCATCAGCTACACGGTTATAATCTTGTGCTTTTTGCTCCATTTCATTAATACTGGCAGCTTGTTTAATATTTTCATTTACACCTAAAAGGTGCTCTATTACTTGGCTTGCAAATAAAAATAGAAAAGCAGGATGTCGCTTATATGTATCAAGCCCACTATGTACAAAAGAGCTAAATGGGTAAAACCGACCACTGCTATCTTTACTTGGCTGCAAAACGCCAAGTAAACCACCATCATCAGCATTACCCGATATAAAAAACAATGACTTAGTTCCATTCAAATGGCTTGTATCCGTTGTTTTTCTACCACGGTTTAAATGCGCAAAACCTTCTTGTAACCAATGATCAAATCCAACCGATTCTCTAGATGAAATATTAAGCTTTACAAAGTCTGGTCTTATTGGTGTTTTACCCATAAAACCAAAGCTGTGTTGCTTAACCAATGTCGGTGTTTTCTTTTTAGTAAATAAATTAAACATTGCTAGCGGCCTATTGCATTGTTCGCGACTGCGATTGAGCCAAGCTAGGGCTTTGTGAAAACAAAGAGCTTGGTAATGCAAACGATGTAAGCATGTATTTTGAAAATATACCGCTGTTGCGTCCTGATTTAAGAGAAAACTGGACTGTTAACACCTCATCAGATTTATCTTTTAATTCCCATGTTGCTAAAAATTCTGTGCCTTTAATCCACTTAACACTGGCTGAGTTAAGCACTTTTAGTAGTGCCCAAGGTCCGTCTTGCTCGATAGAAATACGACGCCCTTTATTATCTAAACCATACAGAACCGCTTTCTCTGCAGCCCCTCGACCAGGCCACGAAAAATTACGCCATTCTTCAGGCTCATTGCGATAGCGATAACCTTGCTCACTAAAGCCTAAGTATGTTTCACGAATACCTCGGTGTGGAACAGGCATCATCTGAAAAGTAAAACCAGCACTGTCGGCACCACTAGAAAACAACGAACGAGTTACTTTATTTGCTTTAGTTAAACCATCAAGTAATTGCGCGCTAAAACCAATACCTACACCATTCCATTGTTTTTCTTCCCACACACCGCGGCGTACTTTCATAAATGGTTTGAGCTGGGTGTTAATAAAGCTCCATAAAATTCCTGATTCAGAATTTAAAAATTCAGAAACATCTGCTATCGCAGCATCAGGGCCAGTTAAGTTAAATGGATATTTACCAGCTAAACTGCTGTTATACATAGTATAAACCTGGTTTTCCCATTCTTGGTTAAGCTGAGTACGTGCTTTTGCCATGATAGTCGCTATACCACCATGAAGCGGAGCCTTAAATAGCTTATCTAGCGTTTCTTTGGTTTGAGGGTCTAGTGCTCGAGTTTGGCTCTCAATAATAATCCACGAAGACTGTAATGCATTACTTTGGCTATTACCTGAAAGTAAGTCCTGCGCAAATATCATTGCTTGAGCATCATCTTCATTACTCGCTGCCATTGCTTTAATGTCTGAATGGATGCTACTTAATGAACTGATGTATTGTCTTAAGTAATCAGAAGAATTCTTATCTTCATTAGGCTGTGCAAAACGTCTTAAGTCAGCAAATCGACTTTCAAGCTCTGGCGCTCTAACCGTACTCATTTGAGTAATTGTTGGCGTGTTTAAAGCTAATTTATTTGCAACATCTGCAGCCGTCTTACCTATTGAAGCTTGGCTTTTTGAAGGAGCGTCAGCGAGCGTAATATTATCGTTAATCAGTTTCATTAAATCGTTAAAGGGGCCATCCATCGATGAAAGGCGTGCAAAATCAATACTTGCATCGTTTAGATCTCTAAATGCAGGCACTTTTATGCTATCTATAAAAGCAAACCAAGTATTGCCGTAGTCTTTAAAGTAATATGCTCGCATAGCCTTTGCCAAAGTTTCAGCTTGTGCTTTGTCAACAACATTTTGACCATTTTCATCGCTAGAACCCATAACCCAGTCACCTGAGAACACCAAACGTGAAATACGTTTAATCTCTGGGAATACATATTCCTGCCAACCTAAGTTTGTATAAACATACGGGATTTTATACTTACTTTTAAATACATCACGATTTTTAGAAATCATAAAATCGTTTAATAACAATGGCTTTTTACGTTCAGCAAAGCTTGTAATTACTTGTTGATATAACGGGAAAGCCTCTGGCTGGGTATTTAAATTGTCTCTCGCTAGCGCTATCGATGTTTCGTTAGCCTGCCAAAATGCAATTTTACCTGGCTGCTCTATATCGTTACCCATATTTTGTAGGTACATATCAACTAAGCTACTTAGTTGTGTATAAATGGGTGCTTGCTCTTGTGCATTTATGTCTATATGAAAATGCTCAGCTATAAAATTAAGTAATTGCTCTTTAGCAAACTCCGTTGAAATATGCTCAGGGTTCGTACTCATCATTAAATGCATTTTTAGTGCATCGTAATACTGCTGACGAATCGTTGCTTTCGCTTCACCTTCATTGTCAAACCATTGTGTTTCGTACTGTTTTATTTGCGCAAGTAAATGCTCTTCACCTGGGTAAGTAATAAGCTGATTCATCTGATTAAATAGCACATTTGCAACACTACTTAAGGTTTCATCACCTTCATAAATACCAAATATAAAGTACCACGGTAATGAATCTTCGTAAGTTTTAAGCTGACCATAGTGCTCAAACAGCGCTAGCGTAGCAGCAAGCTTCTGCTCATCTTTTGCCTTACTTACGTTAGCTTCAACAACTGCTTTTACGCGTGACTCACCTTGATTAAGTAATAATTGATTACTTGTGTACGACGTAATAAGGAGTGCTGTGATTGCTGCAATAGATGCCAAACCTGAAGTGACTGTTAAACCTTTTAACCAGCGTCCTACTAACCGTTTTTTTCTATTTCCTCGCGTTAAATCTTGTAGTTTAAAAATAACATCATTAAATACGCGGTTAATAAAATAACTTTGAGTAATGCTTTCTTGTTTTTGGTCAACAACAACCGCACCAAATTGATCTCGTACACCATTAGTAATACGCTCAATAGGCGTGCCTTCTTGCGTGCCCGATGTAAAATAAACACCAGCAAACCAAGGAACTTCTTGATATGGATTAGACTTAAACAGTAAGTTAACAAACTCAGTTAACTTAGTTGAAGCTGATTGAAATTGATTAGGAAAATCAAGTATTAGCTGTTTACGATGCTCGTTGCGCTCTCGTGCAACTTTGCTTAAACGTTGCTCGCACAGTCGCTCATATAGCTCCTGCATACGAACTTCAAACATTTCTGCAGGATCATTTTTTTGATCTTCACTAATATCGAGTAAGTACGCACCAAATACTTGCTCACGCTCTTTTTCAGATAAGTCACTAAAAAAAGGTTCAAAACCACTGATTAAGTCAGTTTTGGTAAAAGTAATATATACAGGAAAAATAACGCCAAGCTGGGTAATTAGCTCTTCTATACGCTCACGCACTAATTTTACATGTTGACGAATTTCTTCACTGTCGGAAGTTAAAACATCTGCAACACTAATGGCCACCATTACGCCATTTATAGGCAGTTTTGGTCTATATTTTTTAAGGAGTGCTAAAAATGACAACCACTCTTTATTTTCTGACTGCTCAGTTGTGTAACGCCCAGCGGTGTCAATTAAAATAGCTTGATCTGAGAACCACCAGTCACAATTGCGCGTTCCACCAAAACCTTGGATATGCAATTCACTCGAATTAGAGTAAGGAAAATGTAAGCCCGAATTTGCAAATAAAGTACTTTTCCCTGTAGCCGAAGGGCCAATAATCATATACCAAGGCAAAGCGTATAAAGCGGTATTACCACGATAACCCGCACCTAAATGAGATGCTTTTAAAGATCCCAATGCTTCTTGCATCTTTTCTTTAATTTCGCTTAATTCAGCACTCGAACCGGCATTATGACTTGCTAATTCAGAAGCTAACTTATCGCCTGAGCGCTTAGTCCATAACCAACGAATAAAAATAAATAAAACAAAAACAGCGGTTACAGCACCCATCGCAATTAATTTTTTATCGGTAGTATCTAAACCCACCATGCGACCGGCAAACCACACAATACTCAAAACGGCTATAAAGCCAATAAGTTGACCCGTTGCACGCGATGATACCAAGCCCAATAAAAAATGAACTAAACCGCTTTTATTAACTCTTCCCTGCATTGTGTTACCTATCGTGTTTCGTTGGTTTTATTGAGCTGAGTCAGCACTTCAATTTGGTTGTCTATTACCTGAGTACTCTGCGTTGCTTGCTTATTAATTACATAATGAAATCCAGCAAATAATGAGGCAATAGAACCCAAGCAAATAGCCAAAATCACCCAGTAAGGAATATTACGCCCCACCTTCATCGCAAACCCTTCTGCAGGTATACCGTTATCAGATAATTGAGAACTCGGTGTTCCTTTTATATCTTCAATTTGAGCTCTAACATCAACAATTAACGCTTTTAATTGCTCAATGCCTTTAACTTTGTAAATGCCTTCAAAGCCAAGCTGCAGACAAATATAATAAACCTCTAATGCAGCTAGCTTTTGCTCTCCGCCGGTACGCAACTTACCTAAACGTTCAAAAAATTCTTCACCAGCTCGGTTGTTACCAAAAAATTCAAGCTGTAGCGGTCGAGACATCCAATCCATTCTAAAATGAGCACCTGAACTCATAACAAATTCATCACACATAGCCGTAAGAGCAAACTTAACTTCTTGCATTAAACTTGTTGTTACCTGTTGCGAGTAACAATTACGCTCATAGTCATCAAAACTAGTTAGTAAATTTTCTCTAAACTCTTCAAGCTCTAAGTTAGTAGATTGCTTTAGTTTTAATGGTGTTAGCGCATTAATTACAGGCGAAATACACGCGACTAAATCTTGTTCTTTTTGTGCTTCTTGCATAATTTCAACTCAACGTTAATTACGTGCTACGGTAACAATTTCAATTTGTGCACTTTGCAATCCAAATGGTACAAATAGGCTTAATGATTGCTCTTCAATTATTTGCTGCCAAATGAAACCATGCGACTCAAGCCTGAAGTATTCATAACCACTTTTTATGGCCAGCTTATTTGGAGGTCGCTGACAATGTGTTAGTTGCACACCCGCTAAAGCAGATGAAATCATGATATCGAGCTTTTCGCTTGCTCCAACTTTTACTTGATCACTAAATGTTTCAATCCATTTGGTGTCTTCAGATTCAAAATACACAGCTAAATAAAAGTCGTTGTTAGTAAACGTTGCAGAATCAATAGTGGCAACTTGATAAATAGCGTTAGAGGTTTTTTCAAGTTTTAAGCCCACCATTTTCTTAGGTACAACCCCTTCAAGTAAACGAGTTAATAGGCCATCAAGCTGACCAAATACATTGCTTAAATTTTTATGCTGGTATGGTGGTACTTGGTTAACTAAGTCACTGTGCTCAAACATTGAAACTGAACTAATTAAATCAACAAGCTCACAATACAAACGTTCAGGATGGACCAATGACAAATTTTTAAGATGATCTAAACGCTTGGCGGATGGAGCCATTGCATTAAGTAACAAAAATGTATTCATTTCATTCGGCCCAAAGTCAGTAACTGAGCCATAATTTTTACGTCTGCTAAGCAGCACATTAACTTTTGCATTAACTAAATTAGCCGTTCTATTTAACAGCTCAGTTAAATAAGCAGATGCACTTATATTTAATAAAGGAGGCACAAACTGTTTATTTAAAACAAATGATCCATCTTCCGAGCGACTTATTTTTAAACATGCAATGGTGTCAAAATAAGTTTTTACATCTGAGTCAGACAGTAATATAAATTTAGGCTTTGCAACTAATACCTCACGACTACGCGACGCATCATGATTATCTTCTAAATCAATATAATCCGCTTCATATGCGCTTAATTGCCCGCTGGCCGCATAACCTTCAATATTGCTAACTGTTTTATTAGCAGCAATAGCAATATAAATAACACTCTCTTGATGGTTACTATCAAGCTCAAGCTTTAAATCATCTTGATGCTGTCGGTCAAAATCAAGCAAGCGACCATTTTCTAAAAGTAATTTAAAACTGGTCACTTTTAATATACCGCGAGCAAGTGCTGATTCATCAATAGCAAAATGCTGTAAACCAAATGCCAATGGTGATATTAGCGCTTGACGTACAACCTGATTTTGATCGTGATAATCGTCAAATAGTTGAAAGTGTTGCTGGGCAAGCAAAACACCTTCAGCCCAAACGGGCTTTGCGGGAGCTTTTAAATTCATTACTCAGCCTTATCCACGCCAGGTAATTGAACTTCATTATTGGTAACCAAAACATCTAATGATGTAGACAACTTAACAGGGCCATCTGCAAGCGGATAATACGCTTTCCAGTTATCGCCACTGCGATCTCTAAATAAAGCAACAATAGCTACAAACTTTGCATTTTCAGCTTGTTCAAACTTAATTTTAGATTGTTCAGAAGGGTGAATTGTTCGCTCTTCTAATGTAATTAAACTATTAGCTAAAACTGACTTATCTGACTTCCATAACTCTTCAAATGTGGCTGTTTTAAATGTTTGTATATCAGACAGTTGATATACCTTTAAAACCACTGGTAACGCTTCATCAAATTGGTTTAAATTTAAATTATCGGTTGCCTTAACATCTAAACTTACGTTAGTACTCATACAACCAGTTAATATTATAGAAAGTGATAAACCTATAATTGCATTTAAAATAAAGCGCATTTTTTACCTCAATAAATATTTTTATTTAAAATTAAAATTAGTTTTGCAAAGAGTAGCTTCATAAACTGGGCAAATAACTTTATTGAATCTTACATTCGCACAATCAGACCATTTATTAGTTTTAAAAAAGCCTAAAAGAGTCTTAGTCCTGCTTTTCTCTTGAGAATCAACTAACAAAGACTGCGTAACAACATCATCTATAGACGTAATTAACTTAGTATTTATTAATGAAAGCTCTTTTATATAAACAGATACATCACCGTTAATTAAAGTAACTTTTCCATTGCTTTTAGGGGGATTATTTAAAAAAAAGAAAAAGTGTTCTATAGAATTTTCAGAAAAAACGCGATGGGCAGGAATACCTACCTGGTCTAGTAGCGAAGAAACGCTGGCAGTAAGTGACCAAGCTAAGGAGTACAAGCTATTTATTTGATTTATAAACTCTTTTTTATTCACAACATGCTCCTTGTCATCAGTTAAACTAAAAAACTCTTAGTCTAAGGCTAGTAATAAAT
>NZ_PJAV01000140.1:0-65714 GCF_002836695.1 Pseudoalteromonas sp. 78C3 | reverse complement strand
TGCTAAGTATGAGCGACCAGCATCTAAGCCTAATTTATGATCAAAACGTAAATCGTTATTTGAACTACCTAATAATTTGCTATGCAGCTTTTCGTCTGCAAAGATTTGTATTATTTCCACATCACTTGGTGGGTTTGCAATAAACTCAAGTTCATCCAAATAGGCCTGCTCGTGCTGTAATAAATAGTCTAAAGTTTTTGGGCAGTAACCTGATACAGTTGCAAGCGATTTTAGCTTTTGAACCCACGCAGATTGCGCTTGAAAATTAGCGTCAACCGTTCTTATTACAACAATTTTACGAGCGCCTCGGTTGTAAGCTTCACGCACTGGTAATGGAGCGGCTAAACCGCCGTCTAGATAAAAATCGCTCTGTACTTGCTCTTCAGCAAGGTGTATTTCGTTAGCTGCTTCTGCGTTTAACCAAGGTGTTAACTTTACACCTTGTTTGTATAAAAACGGGAGTGCGCTAGAAGCCTTTAACAAATCACGCCATTGACCACTCTCACCTGTAGGTGATAGGTAATATGCTTTTCTGTCTCGTGCATTAGTGGCTGTTATAAGTAGCTCACGCGCGCCTAAACTCGTTTTAGCTGTTTTAAAATCTATGGCTCTTTTTACCTCGGTGGTTTTGTCAAAGTACCAATCTAAATCAACTATGTGTTTACCCACTAATCCGCGACCAAGCTGAAAAAAACGTTTGTTACGCGAAAGCCCTCTAATTAGGCGTTTGGCATAGCCTTTTTGACGCGCTAAGTAGCTAGTTAAGTTTTGCGAACCTGCAGAGGTGCCAATGAATAAATCGAATGGGTCATATTCTTGCTCTAACCACGCATCAAGTACGCCAGCTGTGAAGATCCCTCGCTGCCCGCCACCTTCAGCAATCAGTGCAACTTTTGGTTGCGCTGTTTTGTTAACTGAATTAGCTGTTGCGCTATTTAGAGACTTCACGGTGAACCTACCTTTATTTAATGATGTTTGGCTTAATACATACATTATAAAAAATAAAAGTGATATCTTAAAATTGATTATTTAAATCAGTTCGATTGATAAAATAGAACGCTATATAGTTACTAAATCCACTTACTATAAGCTAGTTATTTAAAAAAAGACTGATTTTAAACTTTGCAGACATCACATAAATTAATTCAATGTATAAATGAATGTTCTTTAATTGATGCCTGCAACATTAACAGAGGCAAGGTGTACGCTTGCTTAACTACACTATCTAAATTAATAGTTTTTGAGCTAATGCTTTATTTCCATTAAAATTTCGAGTGCACGGTGGCGTTTTTCACTATCAAACACATCATTGGTAAATATAAACTCATCTACTTCTAGTTGTTTCGCTATCATCTCTAACTTGTGTTTAATACTTACATGTCCGCCTACTACGCTTAGACTTAAAAAGTTCTCTACATGAGCGCGTTCTTGTTCGCTCCACAACCCATCCATGCTTTCAACAGGTGGTTTTAGCCACAGCTCGTTACCACGTATCAGTTCGAGCACACGTTGTTTAGAAGTAGTCGACAAGTATTGCGCTTCATCGTCGGTGTCTGCTGCTACTAAAGGCAGTGCAAGCATGACGTATGGCTTATCAAGTACGCTTGATGCTTTAAATTCACGCTTATACAGCGCTATTGCCTCGTGCACAAAACGCGGTGCAAAATGCCCTGCAAATACATACGGTAACCCTTTTTGCGCCGCTAACTGCGCGCTAAATAAACTCGAGCCTAATAGCCAAATAGGAACGTTTGTGTTCTCGCCCGGTATAGCACGTATAGGATGCGTACCATTGTAAGGACCTAACAATGTTTGCAGCTCAGTTACTTCACCTGGAAAGTTTTCTGCGCGGCTCATATCGTTGTTTAGTGCACGACTTGTTACAGGATCGCTACCTGGTGCACGCCCTAGCCCTAAATCTATTCGCCCTGGATATAAGCTCTCTAACGTACCAAATTGTTCAGCAACAACTAAAGGTGAGTGGTTTGGCAGCATAATACCGCCCGATCCAACCCGTATCTTTTTAGTATTGCCTGCAATGTGACCAACCAAAATTGAAGTGGCCGCACAAATTATACCTGGCATATTATGATGCTCAGCAAGCCAAAAGCGGTTAAAGCCAAGCTCATCTGCGCGTTGTGCGTATTTAGTACTTTTATGAAGAGTGTTAGTAACGCTGTCCCCTTTGATCATGGGGGCAAGTTCTAATAACGAAAAAGGAATGGAATTTAACAAAATAGCAGCTCCTAAAAATGCATGCTAATAATGGATTACATCATTAGCATAAAACACTTAAATGGGTCTGCTATTAGGTCAATTCAAGTTAGGCAGAGGTATTAAAGCAAAATAGGTATATGTTATTTTGCTCTAAGGTATTCAGGCAAGCTGTGCATCACGTTGGCGCTGCTTTTTATAGCCTTCTGAATCCACGCCTTTTTTCCAATATCCTGAGGAAACAATATTACTGCGCGGTATATTAAATTGCTCTGTTAGCAGTGTTTTTGCCCTACGTACAAGCCCAGCCTCCAATGCCATAAATACAATGGGAAGCTCTGCTGTAATGTGCAAATTTTGAAGTGCGCTAAGTAGCGCTTCGTCAGCGTTGTCGGTAACAAGCCAATTAATATCGCGGCTTGTTTCTAAATCAATAATGTCTTGCTCAGTGGGCGCATGTACAAAAGCATCAATTTTTGAAGTTAAAGGTAATTGCTGCGCATACCCTTTTATTGCATTTACCGATGTTAAATCGCCTAGTAATACATAATGCGAATGCTCATAATTATCTAGCTTTTTAGGGCCTGGGCCTGCAATGCCTAGCTCGTCGCCTACTTTTGCAGTTTTAGCCCAGTCAGTTGCCGGACCTTGGTGCATATTTATAACAAAATCAAGCGTTAGCGCGCCTGTTTGTGCATCTACATGCCTTATTGTGTAAGATCGCATACACGCTGTTTTTAAGTTAAAATCTACTTCACCATTTTTTGGAAATAGTACTTTTACATAGTTACCAATGTACTGTGAGGTTAAGTCGTTAAAATCATCAGAGCCTACAACAATACGCTGTAGGTGGGGTGTGATTTGCTGTGTACTTAATACGTTGGCTTTGCGAACTTGTTTACTCATGTATTACCTCGTTTTACAAAACTTAGACTTTAATACCAACCTGCTATAAAAAGCAGGTATTGCACAACGCCCCATTGGTTGATAAAATCAACTATAACAAGTTAATTGACTTTGTCAACTATATTGAGAGTTCTATGAATACACCTTTATCAAATACGCTGTTTGAATTAATGCAAAATTACCGTGTAACAATTCGTGAAGCAATTAACGCAGGCGAACTTGGTATTAATGCTATGCACGTACGCTGCATACATATTATCGCGAACGTAAATAACTGTACGGCTAACGATATTGTTACTAAAACGCAGCGCGACAAAGCGCAAATAGCACGTTTAATTAAAGATCTTATTGGCTTAAATTTAATAAGTAAACAGGCAAGTGAGCACGATAAGCGCTGCTTTATTTTATCGCTCACAGAGCAAGGTAAAGTTCTTTTTGATAAGTTGTTAGCCTCAGAGCAGAAAATAAATAATCAAATGTGTAAAAACTTAAACCCTCAACAAATCAAAGACTTTTTAGATACCGCACAACAAATGATCAAAAACATGGATTGATCAGCCATACATTCTTGGCATAACTTACACAAAACGCATATACTGTACACTTATACAGTGCATGCGTTTTAGGTTGTGTTATGTTTGTCATTCCCATTTATATAGAAGCAGGCGTGTGTGGTTTTGAATCCCCCGCAGCGCAGTACACCGAGCTAGGTGTAACCCTTGATGAGCTTTTAATAAAGCATCCAGATGCTACGTTTATTGGTATTGCATCGGGTAACTCTATGCAAGAAGTCGGAATTTTTGAAGGTGACTTATTAGTTATCGACCGTGCAGAGCCGGTAAAAAATGGTGACGTTATTGTTGCTAACTTAAATGGTCTTTTTGTATGCAAACTGCTTGATAAAACCAATGCGCGGCTGCTTTCAGCTTCTTCTTTACATAAGCCTGTACAACTAACCTCTGCAGACGAGTTTCAGCTCGAAGGCGTAGTAACGCTATCAATAAGAATGCACAGGCAAAGCCCAGAGTTACTAAAATGTATGCCTTAGTTGATGCTGTGTCATTTTATGCCAGTGCCGAAAAAGTATTCGACCCTGCTATTCGATCCAAACCCGTGGTTGTACTTACCAATAACGATGGCTGTGTATGCGCTATTTGTCCTATTGCTCGGCGCTTAAATATTCCTAAATTTGGCCCGTACTTTAAAGTTAAGCATTTGCTTGAGCAAAACAACGTTGTTATTCGTTCTAGCAATTACGAGCTTTATGCTGATTTAAGCGACAAAATGATGAATATTATTGGCCGCTTTTGCGATACACAGCACATATACAGTATTGATGAATCGTTTTTGCACTTTAATGGCTACACATCATTAATTAAAGACTGGCATGAATACGGCCATACAATAAGGCGCACAGTATGGCGCGAAACAAAGCTTCCTGTGGGTGTTGGTTTTGGCCCGACCCCTACTTTAGCAAAAGCCGCTAACCACGCCGCTAAAAAGCTCAGTGGTTTTAATGGTGTAGCAGTAATAAATAACGAGCAAACTCGCCAAGCTATTTTACAAAGAATGAGCTGCGAAGATGTCTGGGGAATAGGCCGGCGACTAGCTAAAAAGCTTAAAATAATGAATATACACACCGCTTGGGATCTTGCTCAGCAAAACCCTAAAGCAATGCGCCGTGCATTTAGTGTGGTTGTTGAACGTACAGTAAGCGAGCTTAACGGGATAACATGTTTAAACTGGGATGATGTACGACAAGACAAGCGGGAGATTTATTCGACCCGTAGTTTTGGAGAGCGCATATGCGAGCCAACAGCCCTTAAAACGGCGCTAATTAACCATGTAACCACAGTGGCTAATAAACTAAGAGTGCAACGTTCGCTCACTCACCAGCTTTATATTTTTGCAGCCAGTGGCGCGCACGAAAATAGATATTATAAAAAGTCGTTTGTGTATAAGTTCCCCTCACCCACTAACGACACCTGCGTGATGGCTAATGCTGTATCTGAGGTATTTGATCAAATATACCAACCTGCAGTTAGGTTTTACAAGTGTGGTGTAGGCGCTTTAGAACTTACGTCACAGCAATTTCAACAAAGTGATTTGTTTAACCAACGTACTGACAACCCACAATTAATGAGTTGCCTAGATGCTATAAATACACGGTATGGGAAAGGAATGCTTAGTTTAGCTAGTAGTAAATTAAATGACCGGTGGCACATGAACCGTGATTTTTTGTCGCCGCAGTACACCACGCGTTGGCGCGATATCCCTAAAATATACTGCGAATGATTTGCTACTTACTAGATGCTTTATTTACTTTCATCTGCTTTTTTAAATGTGCACTCTACACTAGGTTCGCTTAATGTGTATTTTAGTGTGTTATCAGCTAAAAACTTGATACTTTGACTGATTGTTTTTTCGTTTGCAGGGTTTTCACAACGGCTCATTCTTAAACCGTTTTCAAGGCCATCACTTTTATATTTAAGCGTACTGGTTATAAAACAAAAGTTTGGTTTTTTAATAGTGCGAGTACCATTGTGGAGCGATCCAAATACAATTTGTTCTCCAAGTTTAAAACCTGCACTTAAATCACTTTCGTCTGTCAAACTCAAATCGCTATTAACGCATAACCCTGAATTGGTCGACACAACTTCGTATGTCCCCAATTTTGACTTTAAAAACGGTATAAATCGTGTTTTATTACTCGGCTCAGAAAAAGCATTTGCACTTGTAAAAGCGACAGTTAATAAAGCGAGTGTTAAATATTTCATTTCGTGGGTGTATCCTCGTGAGTCAGCGTGTTAAATAATAGCAAAATGCCTAATCACTTAGCTTTTATAACTTTTAACAACTATAACAGAGATTTACTATAAAAGGAGAGAAGTCGTATTACAGGAGCAAGCGCGTGAGTAGGACGCGGAAGCTTTGCTCGGTTTTTATTATTCTTACATGGATGTAAGCCATTAGAATAACGCAGGAGCAGTTGTCGAGCCCACTAGGTTACAAATGTCGCGCCGCGATTAAATCCTTCTTGGATTGAACAAATTCAACCACCAAAGGTAAACATGCCCTAGATACTCATTACAAACCATTTTGTTGTTAAGCACTTTATTTAATACGTACTTAAACAACAAAACGATTTATACCAATGCGCCTAATTGTAAGGGTCAATTGAACTCATTAGATTATTTAACTAGTTATACGAATTGGTATTTATTTTATTGCCAGTACTTTGCAAATAATAAAGGGTAGCTTTGCTTTAAAAACTTAGGTTTGTCTTTAAAACGTTTACCTTTGGGCTCATCACTGCCAGAAGGGATAAACGGCAATTCGTCTTCGTTACGTTCTTCAAATAATAAACCGGCTATTAAGTCATACTCATCAATGTACGGATAAGGCTGCTCGTTTAAGTAATAAACAGGTGTACACTGCGCTATAGAATCAGCATTTTCTAAGGCGTTTTCGAATACTGTTTTACCGCGCGAAATTAACCAACATCTAAATTCGCTAAAGCCGTAATCGTCGTTACATCCAGCCATCACAAAGGCGGCACCAAACAAATCCCAGGTAAAACACTTACGCATATGTATGCCAAAATGCTTATCAAAATCAATAAGGTGTTGATCGCTTAAATCATTAAGTTTAGTTTTTAGGCTATCGCTCACACTTTGCGGATCGAGCCCTAAATCAGGCGTTGTTACTAATTCCCAAAAAGCCTGTTCTGTTAACGCTGCCATTATAAAATCTCTTTTACTCGGCCAACTTGACCATCTTCTAAACGTACTTTAATGCCGTGTGGGTGATTTGGTGATTTTGTTAAAAGGCGCTCAACAACACCCTCAGTTAATGTGCCGCTGCGTTGATCTTCTTTTAATACAATATTTACTGTGGTACCTGGTGAAATTTGCGAACGCGTAGGAACAGCCATAATTTAAACCCTAAAAATAATTTATCTAATTATAACGTCCATGTGCTATCAAACCAACAAAAGCTCTGTTAATTGGCGGAAAATGAAATATGTGCTGGTTTTGCGTTCAACTTAATAACTGCTAACTCGTTAAGTATAATAGCTGTTAATTCGTTAAGTTGCGGTTTTGCACTTTCAAGGGCTATATCATCGTTAAAATAGCACTGTACTTTTAACGTATTGGCCTCGTTATTTAAATCGATGGTATGCGTTAGATAATCAAAACCAATTACGCTTTCTTTTATTGCCTCGCATGCATTAGTAAGTGCTAGTCGAATGTGCTTATCGCGCTGCTTTTGAGTTTTAGTCATAAATATAAAGGTTACTTATTTAGTTTCTGCTTGTTGCTGTTTTTTAAACTCTTCGTAGTTAGAGTCTTGTTTATCTAGGCATTCGTAATATTCTTTGTCGGCTTTATAGTTACATTCATCAAGGCGCGCCGATTGAACTTCATGAAAACGCGCGTCAGAGCTACAACCAGCTAAAACACATAATCCAACAATAAGTAATGCGCTACTTTTTAGTTTATTGATAAACATTAAATTTCCTTACACTTTCTATATCGAAAAAGCGTTAAATTATTACAATATTATTGTATATTAGCGCCATAAAATCTTAATCTCCAAAGGATCTATTTCTATGATGTCGCAGTTACAAAAGTTGTTTCAGCGTATAGACAAAAGCAAGATATTTCAATCATTTGTTATAGCTGTAATTATTGTTTCTGCCCTGACAGTCGGTGCGCACACTTACTCACTACATCCTACCGTAGAGCTTGCTCTAAATTGGATGGACGTTGGCATTACCGCATTCTTTTTAATTGAACTAGTAATCCGCTTTATTGCAAGTAAAGGCATAAAACACTTTTTTTCTAAAGGATGGAATATATTCGACACCATCATAGTATTGGGCAGTTTATATCCTGCTGCTGGCTCTACTATGTTAATTGCTCGTCTACTTCGCATATTTAGAGTACTGCGATTGGTATCGATGATCCCTGAGCTGCGCTTATTAGTTAACTCATTACTTAAAGCCATTCCACAAATGGGTTATATAGCCCTATTAATGTTTGTTATTTTTTATATATACGCTGCAATGGGCAGCATGATGTTTGCTGAAATAAACCCCGTACTTTGGCAAGACGTATCAATCTCAATGCTTACCTTGTTTAGGGTGGCGACGTTTGAAGATTGGACCGACATAATGTACGAAACAATGGCGGTGTACGAACTAAGCTGGATTTATTACCTTACGTTTATATTTTTAACCGCATTTGTATTTTTAAATATGATGGTAGGTGCCATTTTAGAAGTTATGAGTGAGGAGCACCGCAAAGCGCGAGAAGAGCTCGCAGACGACAGCTCATTACCTGCAACGCAAGGGCAAGTAAACGAACTACAATCCCAAATTGCTGAGCTTAAAGAGCTATTGAGTAACCGCAAAAACTAATCTGATAAGAGTACTAAAGCACCCACTTAAAGTTTAAAAAGTGGGTGCAATTTAAAGATCTAATTGAAATAGAATTACCAAAGAGCTTTAATTTTCCTCGTTATCAGGTTTTTCATCCGTATCTTCAAAAGAAATAACGTTATCTACTTTCATTTTAAACGCATCAAAAAATGCGTTTTCTAATACCGAAATCACAGCTTGAAAAGTCGAAACATCCGTATTATCTAGTTGTCCCTCTATAGGAATACGTGCAGCAACAAGTTTTGACTCATCGTTTTCGAGTATAGAGCCCAGTAAATCAACACTGCCTTCAAATATGGCCGTACATATGCCGTCGTCATCTTTTTCTATATCTTCGCGCCACGAGAACACACTCAAGTTTTGAACGCCCGCTTTTACATAACCATTTAAGTTATTGTCTTTAGCTACAAGTTCCATAGCGCCATCAATGCCACCCGCTTCAATATCAAAAGGCGTGTATACCTTAAATACAGTGTCTAAATTTTTAACAGAGAAACGCTGTACCTCTGCGTTAAAATCAAAATTGGCTTGTTTGCTAAAGGGATCTAATTTGCCATCAAGCTTTAATCCGGCCTCCCCCATTAATGCACCTTCTACGCTTAGAGTAGTCACTAGTGTTTTTGATAGGTTTTGCGCGTTGGTTATATTTTCAATTCGAGCGTTGATATTTGATATAAAAGTGGGTTTTTCACCACTATTCGTTGAGTTAACTAAAGTTAATTTGCCTTGCTCAATTGTTAAGGTATCAATAGAGAACAGTACTAAATTATTGGCGAGCCCTACCCAAGTAGTTTCGTCTTTTACTTGTTTATTTTGCTCAGAGGCATTGGGGTCTTTATCATAAATAACTATTTTAGGACGCGTGAATGCCATATTTGTTACTAAATTACCCTTTAAAAGGGCTGACCACGCGAGTGAAAAATCGAGAGTTTGAATACTCAGCAAAGGCTTAGGAGCTGAAGTTGCATCAACAGCGTAAATTTCAACGTCGTCAATCGCGTAGGCACCGCGATATAAAAACAAATCTACATCACCAACATGCCCCGTAACACCTTGCGTATGTTTTAGCTGATAATTTACGTACTGCTGAAGCGCATAAGGTGCGGCTATTCTGGCAATAATAATGACTAATAAAATAACCGCTAATGAGTTAAACCATTTGCTTTGAAATACATTAGAAACCGAGCTCATTGTAATTTCCTTTACCTAATACTTTCAAATGAGCATTTTAAACATGTAAGAATTACGCAAAATTGTAATAACACTACGTAGATCGCATTTAAAATACATCGTTGGTAGCCTCATTGTAGCTAAACAGGCTAATCTACTTATTAAAAGCAAAGGTTATACCACTTTAAGAGTGAACGATGAATATGAAGATTCAAAAGTACGAGTAGGGAAATATTCTAAGGTAGTAAAATGCAATATAGATTTTAAGTTTTTCTGAAAAAATGATGTAAATCCAGTATTTAAAATAAGACATTGCTGTAAAATGTAATTTATACAGCAATGCTTAATTGAATATAAAGCGAGTGTATCCCTTTAATTTATAAGTGAAAATGCTTGATCAAATCTAACTGGTTTACTGAATATAAAACCTTGATACTTATCAATTTGTAAGCTTTGTAATAACGTTAACTGAGCTGTATTTTCTACGCCCTCCGCTATTACTTGGCAACCAATCATATGCGACATGTTAGTTACCGCAGATACAATACTTTTATCTTTTGAGCACTCACAAATATTATCAATATAAGATTTGTCTATTTTAATGTAATCAACTGACAGCTCTTTTAAAACCGATATAGAAGAAAACCCAGTACCAAAATCATCAATAGAGATACGCACACCGGTATTTTTTATGGCCGTAATCACTTTTGACAAATACGGTAAATTTTTAATCATCACTGTTTCTGTTATTTCTAAATGCACATTGTATGGTTTAACAGCATATCTATTTAGAAGAGCAACTAAAAAATCTAAAAAATTATGGTTTTCTAGTTGCAACACCGACACATTAATCGACAATCCAATCTTACTATTCACAGCGTTTAACTTACTTAAACTCGCAATGGCTTGCTCTAGTACAAATTCACCTAATATATTAATTTTTCCATATCGCTCTGCAATATCTATAAATTCTGAAGGGGGAATAAATTCATCATTAAACTGCCAACGAAGTAGTACTTCAAACGTGGTTATTTCATTTGTACTTATATCAACAATAGGTTGATAACACAGATGAAAGTCACCTTTTTCTACGCACTCTTTAATTGAGCTACGAAGTACTTCTTCTCTTTTAAGCGATTCATGCATTTGCTCGTCAAATACCGATATTTCATTACGGCTTTTCTTACCTTCATACATAGCAACATCAGCATATTTAATCGCGTCTTCAAGGTTAAAATTTTCACGCGTAAAATACAGCCCAACTTTAAAAGAAGGGTTTACTTGATAGCTATCCATGCTTACTGTTTTCGTTAAAGTTTTAACTAATCTAAAAACACAGTCAAAAAGTTCGTCTTCGGTGTTACTACGAGAATAAAAAATAAACTCATCCCCTCCCCAACGACAAGCAATAAAATCGCCTTGAGTTTGCGTTTCAACTAATCGTTTACCTGTTTGGGCCAGCACAAAGTCACCAAAATCGTGACCGTATTTATCGTTGATGATTTTAAAGTCATCCATATCTAAAAATAAAACGGCTTTAATATCATCATTTTGATTGGCTAAATCAAGTTCGACATTAGAAACAAAGCTCCCTCTATTAAACAATTTAGTTAAATTGTCTTTTTGCTCTAAAAGGATTATTTGTTCGGTACGAAGTTGCACTTCGTTTTCTAAGTTTTCAATAAATTGATCTAACTTAAGTTCATTATTAATTGATGACTTTACATCTTTGGCAGAACGTACAGCAGTAACAAAACACAAAATAAACCATAAAACGAGCCCTAAAATACCTAGTACATTCTCATCTTCAATAGGCTGTAAAAGTAATAAGATACTAAAAGGAACCAGTAAACAGGTTATATACGACAAGGAGGAACGAATATCAGAAGCTAAAACATTTACACCGCCACCAGCAAGGGAGCTAAAAACAACGAGTGATACAAACTTCTCCTGCATTTGCATATTTTCATAAAATAAAATGGGGAAAGCAGCCCATGTTAAAGCCGTTAATAATAAACCTATAAAATACAGATGATATTTAAAAGCATGGGTGTTGTTAACAAATACATGGCTGGCTATTCGAAGTAATGAAATAAATGATAATGTAAAAAGCCAGTAAAGTTTTTCTTGCGAGGCGCTGTGGTTAATACTGCTAAAAATAAGAAAACAAGAAACAACCGTGTTTATAGCAATTGCAGAACTAAAATAGGAGCTAACAAATGCTAATCGCTTATTGGCAAAGTTATTTATGTGAGAGGTCATTAATGTTACTTGAATAGGCTGTTGCACAATGTAAACAGTTTACTTAAGTTCAATAATAAACAACAGTGAACATTCATAAAAAAGTATTGTTTAAGCCTCTTAAGCGGTTTTATAAGCCATTAAACTAAAAAGGGCTGGCAAATTGCCAACCCCTTTTGTTAATACTGATTATATATTATACCAATTCGCTTAATTAAGTGATCTATTTTGAGAGGAGAAAATCGTGTCGATAACAAGGCAAAAATTTCGTTATTTAGTTGTTCTATATCAGAAATATTTAACGTAGTTAGCGTCAGATTTAACCCCTCAAATTGATTAAGTATTATTGCGAATTGGTATTACTCACCATTAACAATTATGCGTAGCATACGACGAAGTGGCTCTGCCGCTCCCCACAAAAGCTGATCGCCTACTGTAAATGCGCTGATGTATTTTGGCCCCATCGCTAATTTACGAATACGGCCAACAGGAATGCTTAAAGTGCCTGTTACTTTAACGGGTGTTAAGTCTGTTGCGCTAATTTCACGCTCGTTAGGAATAATCTTAACCCACTCGTTATGAGACGCTAAAATTTCTTCAATTTTTTCTACGCTAATATCTTCACGTAATTTAATGGTCATCGCTTGTGAGTGACAACGCATAGCGCCAATACGTACACATAAACCATCAATTGGCACTGGTTGCTTAGAAGAACCTAAAATTTTGTTCGCTTCAACCTGTGCTTTCCATTCTTCTTTAGACTGACCGCTTGGCATAGGTACGTCAATCCACGGGATTAAACTGCCCGCTAATGGCACACCAAACTGGTCTTGTGGTAAGTCATTTGACGCCATTGTTTCGCTTACTATTTTATCAATTTCTAAAATAGCAGAGCTTGGGTTATCTAGTTTATCTGCAACACTTGCATGAATAGCGCCCATTTGTGCAATAAGCTCTTTCATATTTCGTGCACCAGCGCCCGAAGCCGCTTGGTAAGTCATTGGGCTTACCCACTCAATTAGGTCTTGCTCAAATAAACCACCTAATGCAAGTAGCATCAGCGATACAGTACAGTTACCGCCCACAAAGGTTTTAACGCCTTGCGCTAAGCCTTGTTCAATAACATCTTTGTTTACGGGATCCAGCACTATAATGCTGTCCTCACTCATACGCAGTGCTGAAGCTGCATCAATCCAGTAACCATCCCAACCCAACTCTCGAAGTTTTGGATATACCGCATTGGTGTAATCGCCGCCTTGGCAAGTAACAATAATATCCATTTTAGCAAGTTCGCTAATGTCACTTGCATCTAGTAATGGTTTTGCGTCGCCTGCTATATCTGGGCCTAGTTGACCCGCTTGTGAGGTGGTGAAAAAGGTGGTGTCGATATGGGCAAAATCACTTTGCTGCTGCATACGTTCTAATAACACAGAGCCAACCATGCCACGCCAACCGACTAATCCTACTTTTTTCATTGTTTGTTCCACTGTTTGATTCATAAAAGATGCCTTAATACATTAAAAATTAAATTCATTGCGTGAGATTTAATTTTCATTAACGCTAAACTAACACTCGTAGACGGCTAAAACTAGCGAATAAAACAGAACTTAAATATTTTTCATACTGAGCATAAACACAAAAAAGCTCTGTATTAAAATACAGAGCTAATAGATAGTGAAGTTTATTATTTCATTCCTTGAGTTTTATTTTAAATAAAGCTTAAAACTCATAGCTATAACTTAAACTAAACTCAGTGCCGGTGTCTTGTCCCCAAAGGGTAAGACCTTCTTGTTCAATTTCTTTTTCTTGGCCAAGCATATTCTTAACCTTAAAATTAACTTTAGAGTTAAAGTTAGGGAAGTAAGAATAAACTAAATCAACTGAGTGAAACGACTTTTCTTCGGCATCTTCATTACCACGTGTACCAGGTACAATTATACGAGGGCCAAACACATTATAAATTAGTGAAGTAGAATGAAATCCATCATCCGAGTCATAGCCCATTTGTAAGTTTGCAACCCACTCAGAATGACCAACTAAACGACGCTCATTGTTAGTTACAATATTCGATACTGTATCGGCCTCAAGGGCTTCTTTAAGCTGTGTTTCAAACAGTGAGTCAACACCGTCTGAATCATTAATCCCCAAATTAACACTTGAGTCAGATAGCGTAACGTTGCCTGACAAGAATGCTGAAGACCAATCTTTATTTATAAAGCCAAAGTCAGTTAAAAAATCAACTTCAATACCCGACAATTTACCCGACTGAGCATTTGCTGTTAATAACTGTGGAGATGCACCACCTACGCCCGCAAGCTCAACCATTTCAATTGGGTTTTCAATGTCTTTATAAAACAATGCAACAGAAAGGTTATTACCTGATGGCATATACCATTCAAACCTAAAATCTACATTTTTTAAATTAGAACTTTGTAAACTAGGTGATCCTCTCACCAGAAACTCAGTTAACGGGTCAACAAAGAAAGAAGAGCTTACATCACGTAGATCAGGGCGAATGGTTGTTTCACTTAAATTTAAGCGAAATTGCATTTCTTCATCCATGATGTACGTAACAGCTAAAGAAGGAAAAAAGTTATCTTCATTAATAGCTACATCTTGGATTTCTTGTAACGTATTTTCAAAGAAATTAGTATGCGCTTCATAACCGACTGATACTTGAGAAAAATCTTCCCATCGAACGCCACCAGTAAAACGCCAAGTGTTTTGATAGAAGTAATCCGCCATAAAATAATAAGCATCTAATTTATGCGCTGCACTGTACTTATCACCATCAGTGGTGCCGTCATCAAAAATACCTGAGCCGGTTACACTTGCATAAAAAGCGTCATTCGCCGTGTTTTCATCAGCAAAAATATCGCTTACGTTAGAGCCGAACGAGTACTCATCGCTTATACCACGGTGCGTAATGCCAAACTTCACATTACTTGCATCACGTTTTTTCTCTGAAAAATCGCCGCCTATTTTTAACTCAAGCTCATAGCCGTCACCATAAAAAGGCATACCCATATTCCAACCAAATGTTTCAACATCGTCGTGTAATACTTGATACTCACGGGTGATATTTGTTGCAGCTACATCTTGCAGTTGTTCAGATTCAAGCACGCCATCAACTAAGTTTTGCTGATAAACAACATCTAAACCACCTGGTGCATTACGGTTTGCTCGACTTAAACCGCCATACCAATCAAAAAATAAATTATTTAGCTCTGGAAAGTTGTGCGTCCCCTTAAGCTGAGTCGAAAACATTTCGCGCTCTTCGTACGTAATATCTACTCGGCGTAATTCGGTGACACCTTCTTCGGTTTCATTTGCATCAAAGTAATCGCGGTTACGTACGCGGTCACTCATGTCATGAAGTGCAATATTAGTAAGCTCAAACTTATGGTTTGAGTTTAACTCATATCCTAAATTTAATGTGCCGCTCCAACGTACATTTTGCTCAGTCGATGTACCATCGTAATACTGGGCAAAACATTTGTCTTCACAGCCTAAGCTACCAAGGCTTGAGCCGCTTTGCTCTTGAACTACTTCCCACTCGTTATCGTAAGATACGGCTGCAAGCACACCAAAAGTACCGACCTCACTTTCAAATCTATCACCTAAGGCAATAGAGAAGTTCATAGCAGGGTCAACATCCTTTTCTGAAATACCTACATCCCAATCAAGCGATTGAATCAGGTTTTTACGCTCAGCTAACGTAGTGTTTATATTGCCCTCAAGACCAGCATCACTGGTAAGCGCAGTAGTAAACACATCCGATAATGCTCGCGAACCATCATCTCGACCCATCCAGTCATCATCACCGCCACTGTAAAAGTAACCGGTATCGCTATTAGAAGTATTGTACGATGTACCCACTTGTACTTTTAATAAAAAGTCAGAAGGAATTGATTTAGTGCGAATATTTACATTACCTCCACCAAAATGCGCTGGCATATCCGGTGAAAATGACTTTTGTACACTCAAGCTTTCAATAATTTCAGATGGAAATAAATCCAAAGGAACCACTGAGCGAGTAGGATCAGGACTTGGTACATACATGCTATTTAGCTGAGTACTAGAATAGCGTTCACCTAAACCACGCACATAAATAAATTTGCCATCGACTAACGTTAAACCAGTAACACGACGAAGTGCAGAGGCGGCATCGCCATCACCAGTACGTGATATTTGGTCTGCACCCATAATATCAGCAACAAACGCTTGGTTTTGACGTTCTTGCAGTACAGCACCCGCACTGCCCTTTAATCGTTGCCCTACAGCAACAACTTCTTCTATTTCTTGCTCTTCTACTTGCTGCTCAGCAGCCGTGGCTGTATTTACTGATAAACCAAGTAACGCAGCCATTACAGCGTAGTTTAATTTTGATAAAGCAAGTGTAGAGGGTTTAAAAGATTTCATTTTTATACTCCGAAACAAAACAAGACATTAGCCGAGCTTTCGCTCGGCTATAATGTGGTGTGGGTTAAAGGCCTACTTTTACCCAACCTGCTGTCCAGTCTGTTTGTGCATCCATCGCACCAATGTAATCTACAGAATCAAAGTAACTATCTAAGCTTGATGAATCAAAGCCATTACCAAGTAATAACGACTCAGCAGTTGGCATATAGCCATTATCTGCAAGCCCAAGGTCAGCGGCTACTTGAACTGAATTGCCTGTTTGTCCTAAGAACCAAGATTCAACATTCCCTGTACCAATTGCTTGCGTACCAAAGTTGTTAGCGGTTTCACACGCAACGATTGAGTGAGTAACAGTTAATGTACCGTCCTCTGCTCGCGGCGCTGAATCAGAGCCTACTCGTAAACAGTTTGAATAGTCTGCACCACCTGTAACCACTACGTTTTTAAGCATACCCGCAGTACCTGCACGTAAGCGGATACCATTTACACCCACATTACCAATAATTGTTACATTAGAGATAGTTGGCATTGTTAGTGGCGTTGCACTTGAATCAAACTCAGAGTTATCAGCTTCAATTGCATTGTCGCCCTCAGAGTCTGATTGTTTAATCAGTACATATTGCGCTTTACCCGTCCAACCGAACGACCAATCAAGTGAATCATCGCCTATGCTTGTTAAAACAAGGTGACTAATATTTGCAGTACCACCAAAAAATTCAACACCATCGTCTAGATTTTCATGAACGTGAATGTAATCTAGTTCAGTCTGACGACCAACACCCGCAAGTGTAATACCGTTAAGTTCATCGCCATTACCGAGCGTTTTACCCGCTTGCTTAACTGCAACATACTTTAGCGTACCTGAATTATCTTCAGGGTCATTACCACCGAACTGGCCTGCATCGCCTTCTGCAGATACACCACAACTGGCAAGTTCTTCTGCTGTTGCTTCACCTTGTTGGTCGCCACATGAGTTAGCAGGTGCATTACCCAATAATACTAAACCGCCCCATTGACCAATCGTAGTTTCGCCGCCCGTCATATCCTGGATTGACGTCATAGTAATTGGTTGATTTACACTGCCTACCGCTTCAATTTTAGAACCACGGCGAACAACTAAGAAGTCATCACCCGACTCACCAATTAACGTTGTACCAAACTGAACATAAAGTGTAGTGTTGTCAGCGCGGTCATTACCAACGGCTGTACGTCCTTTTAAAATCCAATGCGCATCGTTAGTCAGTGTTACATCAGATGTAAATACAACATCAGAGGTTAATTGATATACAGGTTTGTCTGTAATTGTAGGGAAGCTAGCAGAAACATCTGTTGCAAGTCCTTGTGCTAATGCATTAGCAATATCGTCAGGAAAGCTTGGTGTAATAGCAACTGTCCAACCATCCATCCAATTATTATCGCCATCGAATGCGCCGATGTAATCTGTTTTGGTAAAGAACGAGTCAAGCTCAGATGAATCCCCACCAGCACCTAATAAAGGTGAACCCGATTTTGGTGTAAAGCCGTCTGTCGCTAAATTAAGTGCTGAAGCTGTAAGCGTTAAGTTACCCGTTTGACCTTCAAACCAAGACTGCACATTGCCACTACCAATTGCTTGTGAACCAAAGTTATTATCTTCATTACATGCAACAGCTGAGTTTTCGATAGACAACTCACCCGATTCTGCATTAGCAGCAGAGTCTGAGCCTACACGTAAACAGTTTGAGTAACCTTCAGGTCCCGTTATAACAACATTTCGTAGAACGCCCGCTGTCCCTGCACGTAAACGAACACCGTTAGTACCATCAGCACCTACAATTGTTACGTTAGAAATTAGTGGTTTAGTCAATGGTGTCGCATTTGAATCGAATTCTGAGTTATCAGCTTCTATTGCGTTATCACCCTCAACTGAACTTTGTTGAATATAGATATTTTGTGCACGACCCGACCAACCAAATGACCAATCGAATGCATCGTCGCCAATATCAGTTAGTACAATGTTACGAACATTAACTGTGCCACCAAAAAACTCAACACCATCATCTAGGTTTTGGTGAATTTGAATGTATTCAACTTTCGTTTGTGAACCAACACCTGCAAATGAGATACCGTTAAGTTCATCGCCATTACCCAGCGTTTTACCTGCATGTTTAACAACAATATAACGAAGAACACCTGAGTTATCATCGATAATATCACCACCAAACTGACCAGCGTCACCCTCAGCTGATACACCACAGTTAGCTAATTCTTCAGCTGTCGTTTCACCGGTTTGATCGCCACACGAGTTAGCGGGTGCATTACCTAATAATACTAAGCCGCCCCATTGACCAATCGTTGTTTCAGCGCCTGTTACATCTTGAATAGATGTCATAGTGATTGGCGCAGTTGCATTACCATTGGCATTAATTTGTGAACCACGACGTACAACTAAAAAGTCATCACCTGTTTCACCAATTAGCGTTGTACCCGCTTGAACATATAATATAGTTGCATCTGCACGGTCATTACCAACTGCAGTACGACCATTTAAAATCCAATGTGCATCGTTAGTAAGCGTTACATCTGCTGTGAACGTTGTATCTTCAGTTAAACGGTATACTGGTTTATCTGTAATTGCTGGAAATTCACTAGAAACATCTGATGCTAAGCCTTGTGCAAGCGCGTTATCAATATCAGTAGGGAAGCCGCCATTAATACCGACAGTCCAACCTTCCATCCAGTTAGTTGATCCATCAAAAGCACCAATTTGACCATTTGCGATAAGCGGTGAACCAGCAAGTGGCGTGTAACCGTCATCAGCAAGCATAAGCTCTGCAGGCGTAAGTACTTGGTTACCATCTTGTCCTTCAAACCAAGATTGTACGTCGCCACCGTTAATTACTTCACTACCAAAATTATTTGCCGTTGTTTGACACGCCACAATAGAGTTTACAATCGTTAGTGTGCCATCTTCAGCGCGAGGAACTGAATCAGACCCTACACGTAAACAGTTTTCGTAAGTAGCAGGACCCGTTACAAATACATTTTTAAGAGCGCCCGCAGTACCAGCGCGTAGACGAATACCATTATTACCTTCTGCACCGACGATTGTAACGTTAGATATAGTAGGCAGTGTTAATGGCGTGGCGCTTGAATCAAACTCAGAGTTATCAGCTTCAATAGCGTTATCGCCTACGTTAGCGGCTTGTTGAATGTAAACATTAGTAGCCGAACCCGTCCAACCAAAAGACCAATCAAGTGAATCATCACCAATGTTAGTCAGCACTACATTACTTACATTAACCGTACCACCAAAAAACTCGATACCATCATCAAGGTTTTCATGAACCTGGATATAATTAACCGTAGTTGCAGAGCCTACACCGGCAAACGTAATACCATTTAACTCATCACCATTACCAAGCGTTTTACCTGCTTGCTTAACAAGTACATATTTTAGAGTACCTGAATTATCATCACTGATATTTCCACCGAACTGACCTGCATCACCTTCAGCTGACACGCCACAATTAGCAAGTTCATCAGCTGTTGCTTCACCTTGTTGGTCTCCACATGAGTTTGCAGGTGCATTACCAAGTAATACCAAACCACCCCATTGGCCAATTGCTGTCTCGCTACCCGTAACATCTTGAATTGATGTCATCGTAATTGGCTGGCTTGCAGTGCCGACTGATTCAATTTGGGAACCACGACGCACAACTAAAAAGTCATCACCTGATTCACCAATAATCGTTGTACCTTGCTGAATATAAAGCGTTGTACTATCTGCGCGGTCATTACCCACAGCAGTACGACCATTCACAATCCAATGTGCATCATTAGTTAGTGAAACATCAGCAATCAATGTTGTATCAGCACTTAAGCGATACACTGGTTTATCTGTTATTGCTGGAAATTCACTTGAGACATCCGTTGCTAAGCCTTGAACAAGTGCATTGTCGATATCAGCAGGGAAACCCGTAGTTCCATTTTGAGAATCATCACGCGATGATGTTTCATCTACTGTACCACTGCCACCTTCAACAACATTAGTAACTGTGTCGCCTTCATTTATTGTTGTGTCGCCTTCAGATACTACTAAGTCACCACCACAACCCGCTAAAGATACTGCAGTTGCAATCAAACTAACTTTAAATAAGTCAGATAATTTCATTGTTCACTCCGTTAAAGTATTTAATTATTTTGTTAAGTGCTTTAAATAAACTCAAGTCACCTTAAAACATTAAGTAATGCTTTAAGGTCACTTGAGTTATCAGCAGCGCCTACCTTACGGTAGCTATATGACATTACAGTTACACTTTAATAAACATAAGATGACAAAGTTATTTACATAAAATTCAAGTGGTTAATTTATTAAAAACATAAAAAAACCACACTAAAAATAGTGTGGTTTGGATTTGCGATTATGAAATTATATTTAAACGTTATTACTAAAGCTTAAAGCAGTGCCGTTCTTAATGTTTCTGCATGCACTTTTTCGCGCTTTACATATTTAATCCATTGCTGCGCTAAACGCTGTGATTTTTTATGTTTTTCGGCTTGTTCAAACGCTAAAATTGAGGCATCAAAATTTTGTAAGTTGTACTGAGCCATACCCAAGGCTACAAATGCATTTGATTCAAAATCAAGTGAGCCTTTATTAAGTGCTTTACGCGCTGCGTCGGCCGCTTCTTCATATTGCTCAGTATTAACATATACTTCAGCTAATCGTTGATCATACTTACCACTGGGTGATAAATCGGCTGCTTTCACAAAGTATTTTATTGATTTTTCGTCTTCTTTTGCTTGAATCATCGCCTCAGCTACAAAGGCATAGTTTTTAGCGTTTTGCTCTGCAATCCCTTTTTCAATCGCATCGCTCATAACGTCTGCGGCTTTAAATGCTAAGCCGTTATATAAATACACTTGCGCTAATTGACGTAAATCAGACTTAGAGGTTAAAAATCCTTGCTGATAAGCCGCTTCAATTACCGCCAACTGCTGCTTTTCTTGCCCTGTTTCACCATACATACCCGATAACTGTACCCAATACTCAGGCTTGTTATAAAGCTTTACCATGCGCTCAAGTACTTCAACAACTTTGTCAGTTTGATTAAGTGAGTAATACATTGCACGCTGTAGTACTAACCAGTTTTCCTTAGGGATTTTGCCTTCGCTGTCGCTTAAAGCAATTACTTGAGATATGTACTCAAGCCCTTTTTTATAATCCTTTAACTGATAGTATGTTTGAGCCCTTAACAAGTAATAGCCTTCTGTTTTAGGCTTAGTGTTAATACTGTCCCAGTCATCTAAAAATGCGATAACTTTAGTGTAATCACTATTAGCCATAGCTAATTGCGCCAAACTAAACGTAGTGCTTAAACGAAGCGACTCAGGAATGGCTTCCTCTGCTACGACCTTTTCAAACGAAGCTATCGCTTTTGGTAAATCGTTTTCGTTGTAATAAATAAACCCATAAAAATTATGCATCATCGCAATTTCGTACGAGTTCATGCTCGAAGCTCGCTCTTGAATGCTATCAAGCGCTTCAAGGCCTGCTTTAACATCGCCATCATCAGCGAGTTTTTGTGCACGTGCGAGTTGGCTGTAGACCTTTTCGCGAAGCGCTGGTACACGTTTTGTTTTTTGCTCTTGCTCTGCATATGCCGTAGCTACATTTAACCCTGGTATTAGGCTTAGGGCACTTGGTGCAACAATACTTGTACTGATCGCAGCAGTACAAAATAGTGTTAATTTTAAAAATTTAGCTATAGGTAGTAATTTCATAATCGCCTCGCATTTCTGTCCGTTTACTCGTGGTTAATTACTAAATTAACCGCTAATTTGGAAAGATATTTTGTTCTGAACACCCGCAACTTCAACGGCTTCACCATTTACTACGCGCGGTTTATATTTAAATTTAAGGGCTGCATCCATCGCCGCTCTATCAAAGAGAGACTCAGGCTCTGCTTTAATCACTTGTGGGTCTCGCACCGTACCTTGCTTAGTTACTGTAAATTCAACAATAACGTAGCCTTCAATGCCACGTGATAATGCGCGACGAGGATAAACAGGCGCCACTTTAACAATAGGTAAATACTCACCATCACTTGTTTCAAGCGCTAAACCACCGGCTAAATTTACATCTGCATCCACATTGGCGCCAAAGTCGAAGTTATTAGCGTTCGCAGTCGCGTCGCTATTTTGCATTTGCGGCGATTCCATTGGCGGAGGTGGCTCTTTAGGCGTTGGTGGTTTTTGTGGTTTGCGTTCTTTTTTTTGCACGCTTTCTTCTTTTTTAAGCCTGACAAAATCAAGTACGTTACCCTTGGCGGGTTCACTCATTACACCTTCGCCACCAGTAATAAGTGCCTGCATGCCTAAAAACAACATAAAGGTCACTACACCGGCTATAACTAATGCTACTAAATAACGCATTGCCTGCCCTTATGCTTCTTGAGCCGCAATCGACACATCAAACACACCTGCTGCGCGTGCTGCATCCATTACTTTTATTAAAGTATCGGTTGTTGATTTTTTATCAGCTTGAATAACAACACTACCTTGCGGGTTTTCAGCTTTTAAACGCTCAATATTGGCTTGCACTGCACGTATGTCTATTTGACGTTTATTAATCCAGATTTCACCCGTGTCAGAAATCGCCACTAATATGTTTGCACGTTCTTTTTTAACAGCTGTTGCTGCTTCAGGTCGGTTTACGTCAATACCCGATTCTTTTACAAACGACGCTGTAACAATAAAGAAAATAAGCATGATAAATACAACATCTAACATAGGTGTCATGTTTATTTCTTCAGCTTCGTCTTCTTGCATTAAATTACCTAAAGGGGCTCTCATTTTTTATTCTCCTAGGATGAACGGCTTTAAATGGGCCGCTTATCAAAATTTTGCTTAATGGTCTAAAACCATGCTGTCTTGTAGTAGCTCTACTTCTCGCTTGGCTTTGCGTTGTAAATACGTTGATGCAAATACACCCGATAACGCACCTACCATACCCGCCATTGTTGGAATAGTTGCTTTAGATACACCCGATGCCATTGAGCGCGCACTGCCTGTGCCTGTAATTGCCATCACATCAAATACTTCAATCATTCCTGTTACTGTGCCCAATAAGCCAAGTAACGGGCATAACGCAACCATTACGTTAATAAGCGGTAAATTAGTATTTAGGCGCATACTTGCACGCGAGATCATCGCTTGACGAATTTGCTCTGCATTCCAGCTGTTACGCTCACAGCGAGAACTCCATGTGCTTTTAGCGTCTTTTTTATAACCACGAAAACCATTAAAAAAATAAATAAATCGCTCGAGTATCAATAACCACATCGCGAAGATTAACACCCCAATGACCAAGAGAACTTGGCCACCAGTGTCGAGAAAATCACGGATAGCATTGATTGAGTCAATCAATAGCACCATGGCTTATTCTCCTTTCTCACTTCGCTCTGCAATAATACCGGCGCTTTGCTCTTGTAATATAAGCAGTAAACCTTTTGAGCGAGTATTAAGTAGCGTGTAAATAAATACGGTTGGTATTGCAACAACTAAGCCTAATACGGTTGTTACTAGTGCTTGAGAAATACCACCAGCCATTAGTTTAGGGTCGCCAGTACCAAATAGTGTAATTGCTTGGAAGGTATTGATCATACCGGTTACCGTACCAAGTAAACCTAATAGCGGTGCAACTACCGATATAATTTTGATAAGTGTTAAGTTACGCGTTATTTTTGGCATTTCGCGTAAAATAGCTTCGCTTAATTTAAGCTCTAACGTGTCGTAGGCAACATTTGGGTAGTCATCTTTAACTTTCATAACACGACCTAGTGGATTGTCATCTCTCGCTACGCTGTCTTTTAGCTGGCGGCGAATTTTCCCACCAACAAGTAATAGCGATACAAAACGCTCAATTGCAATTAATAATGCAAGTAAACCTACACCTAAGATTACGTAACCAACAGCGCCACCTTGATGTACTTGCTCTGCAGTATCTGGGGCTTGAACGAGTAAACCTAAAATTGAACCACCCGTTGGGTCAAGTGCAAACTGCACAACACCTGTTTTAGCGTCTTGTAAATCGCCCGCTGTCGATGTGTAACGCGATACTGGTTGGCGAGTTAGTTCGCTTAGTGTATTCGTACCAGGGTTGTATTCTAAATACTTACCGCCCGATACAAGGTTAAAAGCACCTACGCGAACAACTTCTTGCTGTGCTTTATTACCACCTTCCACTATAACCGTTGTATTAAAGCGACTTACTTTACCTTGCTCGGTCATTTCGCGTTGCAGCTCGTACCACACTTTTTCAATATCGTCGATTGAAGCAAGCTTTGATGTTGAACCCATTTTTTGAGCGAGATCGTCCATAAAAGCACTTCGCCCCGGAATTTCTGCCGATACAACCGATGTTGCAAATTTATTGCTTGAATCACCAGCAACTTGCTGAAGAACGCCATATAGTTCTTTAAGTGATCCCATACGCTTTGATAAAGTGTCGGTTAAATTAGCAAGCTTAACTTCGTTTTCTTCAAACTGTGTTTCTAATCGCTCTGACTCACCAAGCATTTGACTGCGTTTTGCTTGTGTATCTTTTAGCATTTGCACTTGTTGGTTTTGACGCGAGGTAAATTCTTGCTCTCGTTGTTTGTTTTGTGCGCTTTGAACCGATTTCCCGTCTTCGATTGATTTAAGTAACGAGTCAAGATTCATTGACTCTGCCGCGATACTATTACCTGTAAAACCTAGGCTTAATGTAAGACTTGCAGCAAAAAGAGCCGTTTTTGTCATTTGAGTAAACAATTTCATTTTTAACCTCTTATTCTGCTGCGTGTACTGGCAGAGTTAACATATCTGGGGCAAGTTGCTTACGCGCTATGCGAAGACCTTTGTTAATTTGGCTTATAGTAGAGTCAGGAAGCGCTACAAACGTTTTTGTGTCTGTATCCCAACTACCTGCTTGCTTGCCATCTCGCGTTAAATAAATAAGCTCTAAACGACCAATGCGTAAAAAGTCTACTTCTCGCTCTTTACCACTGACTTCTAATAGAGCGGTATATGCTTCAATGGTACGCCCGTAATCAACTTCCACTTGATAAGCTTCTAGAACACGGCGAAATTTCTCGCTTGAGGTGATATCAGCGCGATCCATCATAGTTTTTAATGAGGCTAAACGTTTTGCTCGCTCGTCTTGTAGAAATGGCACGTCGAGTGATACAAACTGCTCAAGGCCTGTGATCATACGCATCATTAAAGGTGTAATTTGACGTTCAATAATAGAAACCTGATCCATAGACAGGTTTAAAGATTCCATCTCTTCTACTTGATTATTTAACTGTTTAGTTAGCTGAGCGTTGTAAACAGCTAAACCGTCAATTTCTTTATTGAGGGTTTTAAATTGCTGTAAACGTCCTTGCATTGAATCTGCAATCTTGTCTATTTTTGTTTGTGATTGCGCAGCTGATTTATTAATTTCACTGCTTTTATCAATAACCTTATCTAAATCGTTTGCGTGTACTGCTGCACTTGCGGCCACAATACCAGCTAAGATTAATGGTTTAACGCCTTTCATCGCATACACCTTTACTCGTTAGTTAGCGGATTTGCTAGTTTGTTTTTTTAGGTCATAAACTTTGTTATATAAATAATTTATGACTTAATAATTTCAATGAGCAGGAGTTTATAGATGAAACATGACAAGGATGTTGCGCAAAAAAGTCGCTTTTATGACAGTGGTAATAATTAAGACTTACGAGGGGGTTTTTAAGATGATAAGAGCATTTGTTAACCAAATGCCCTATAAACAGGCTGGGTTATTTTAAAATTGAATTAATTTGATTAAGAGAATAGTGCCAATCAGTGTAATTTATTTCAATTGGGTATGCTTTGTTACCTTTAATAAGCACTAGTGAGGGAAAACCTTGGATTGGTAGTGTACGAACAAAGGATAACTCAGCATTAAATTCATCATTAAGCTCGCTTGACATTAGCTGCGCGGTAAACTCATTTTTGTCTAAGCCAATTTTTTCAGCCAAACTAATTAATGTACTTTCATCAGACGGGTTTTGCGCATTTAGGTAATAAGCATTTTGAATTGCAGCCACCATTTGAGCTTCTTTATCTGCTTTGCGCGCTATAAGTGCGGCTCTACATGCGGGATACGTTGAACGCCTTGGCTGGCAATCGCGCCAAAAGTTATAATTAAATTGCGTACCTAACTGCGCTGAAATTTTATGCCAAGTCCCCTCAAGCATCTCTTTCATATTTTGTGGCATTGGGTCTTGGCTATCAGGTGCTAATCCACCTACTTTATATTCAATTGCTACTTTACCAGCAAGCTCTGATTTTAGCTTAAGCCAGGTTGGTGAGTAACCCCAACACCAGCTACACATTGGGTCATGAACATATATTAATTTACTTTGAGACATATTAATCCTTCAACTAGTTCGAGACGACACTATTACGACCAGCAGCCTTTGCACTATAAAGAGCTTCATCAGCTTGTTTTAACGAATCATCATAATCAGTTACTTTATTTACTTGGGAAATACCAATACTACAGGTGATTGAAATACGCTGCTTGTCATCAGTAAATATAACGTGCCCTGCAACAGCCTCTCGAAATTTGTTTGCTATTACAGTGGCTGTAGAAACAGTAACCTGCGGTAAAATAACAACAAACTCCTCACCGCCATAACGGGCCTTTAACGCAGTTGCCAAAAACTGAGATTCAAGGAGCTTGGTAAATTCAATCAATACCGTATCACCAAAATCGTGACCATGCGTATCGTTTAAAGACTTGAAGTTATCTAAATCAATTAACAAAATTGAAAAAGGTAAGTACTGCTCTGGGCGTGTTTGGGCAAGCTTTAAAAAATGAGAGGTAATGAAACGTCTGTTTGCTATACCAGTAAGGGGGTCGGTATAAGCATCTTGTTTTTGCTCTAGTGTAATATCGGCAATAGCCATGTGGCTTTTATGCCTAAAATACTCACCAATAAATGAGAATAAAAACACCATAGAAAAGGACGCTATAAACCGTGTTTTTTCTACATTGCCATAGCTAACTTGACCAAAGTCAGGGCCGTATAAAATAACAATACAAGAAAACAGTAAAGTAAAACCTAACCAAGCACCTAACCTGACCCCTAAAGATGCAAACGTCACTACAGGATAAAACATTAGCCAATATAGCGCGGTGTTGTCTTTACCACCGGTATAAACAAGTGCAACAAACATCATGCATACAATGCTCATACTTATTAATGCCACTACTTGAAGATTACCCGTTTTTATAAAGTAGATAGAACAGCTTATATTTGTAATGTTAACGATAATTAATGAAGCAGTGAGTATCGGTGAGTAAACCTTATAATTCAAAAACACTAATACAGCAATCACCACAATTGATATCCCAATCATGGTAAATAAAGAAAACGCTTTGCGTTGCATGTCTGAGCTATAAACACTGTCGATATTTATTAGACTGAGCCAGTTTGGTTTATTTACATTTTTTTTAGTCATTAATTTTATACTTTAAACTTTTGAACCATATTTTCTAAGGCACTAAACTGCTGTTTTAATTTGGTACATTCGTTAAGTGTCTCATTTAAGTTAGCCTTGCCTTGTATAGAAAGCGCACTAATTGTTTGAATATCAGTATCTAATAACTTAACAACTTGGTTTTGCTCATCTGTTGCACTGGCCACAGAATGATTTGCATCGTTAATTTGCTTAATAGCTTGTATAACATGACTCATTAAATTGCCGACGGCATCTGCTTGTTGTACGCTTTTTTCACTGTCTTGAAGGCTTGTTTTCATAAGCTCTACAGCAAGGTTTGAGCCTTTTTGTAACTGGCTCACCGTGTCTTCAATTTCTTGCGTTGATTGTTGAGTGCGGTGTGCTAATTGGCGTACTTCATCTGCTACAACGGCAAAACCGCGTCCTGCCTCTCCTGCTCTAGCGGCTTCTATTGCTGCATTGAGTGCCAATAGATTAGTTTGCTCGCTTACACCTTTAATAACTTCAAGCACTTGCCCAATACTGGCTGTGTGTGTATTTAAACTGTTTATAGTTTGCTGAGCTTTCTCCATATTAGCTGAAAGCTGGTGGATGGTTGCAACACTGTGGCTTAATGCTTCTTGGTTTTGTGTTGAGTGCTCATCTGCATTTTTAGCAAGCTGCGAAGCACTCTCTGCATTACTTGAAATATCCATTGATGTAGCTGAAAACTGATTAATAGCCGCTGCAACGCTATCGGTTCGTTTACTTTGATCATCATACATAGACAGTGATGAATGTGTTTGTGATACCAAGCTCTCAATAGCTGTATCTAATTGCTCTGTTGACTCTTTTACTTGCTCTATTGAATGCTGAATTTTTTCGATAAAAATATTAAATGAATGGCTTAAGTCGCCAAACTCATCATCATTTTCAACGGTTAAGCGCCTTGTTAAATCGCCTTCGCCTTGTGCTATATCTTTAATGGCATCGTTTAAACGGTTCATAGGTTGCATTAAATAGCGTAATAAAAGCTGCATCATAATAATGATAGTAATGATCCCTATCACCATAAATACAGCCGCGGTTTGGCCAAAGTTAGAAACGCTGACATACGCTTTATCTTTATCTATGACAACACCTAGGTACCAATCTACGTTTTCAATACCACTGATTTTTGTAAACGAGATAAGCTTAGACTCTCCATTTATCTCGTATTGGGTAAACTCACTTTGCAAGGGCGTATTAGTACCAAAAATGTCTGATGTATTTTTTAAGTTTAACTTAGCATTAGGATGGCTTAACACTTGACCTTTGTTATCGAGTAAAAAACCATAACCGAGACCTAAAAAATCAATATCGTTAATAATTTCAGTCACGGTTTGCATATCAATATCGGCACCTGCAACGCCGCTAAACTGGCCATTTTGTAGCATGGGTACTACCGCTGAAATTGTAAGCTCGTTAGTTGTTACATCAATATAGGGAGTTGTAAAAGCGGTATTTGATTTGTTTTCGACTAATTTGTACCAAGGGCGAGAGGTCGCATCAAAATCAGCAGGTAAAACGACTGATTGATCGTTTAATATAAACGTGCCGCTGGATTTACCTATATACGTATTTTTAAAGCTTCCGGCAAGCTCTGCAGTATTTAATTGTGAAAGGGTGAGTGCTTTAGAATCATTAGCTTTATGGGTTTTAGCAATTGATATAACAATCCCCAACTTTGCATTTAACCAACTCGCTATATTTTGTGAAACAGATTCGGAATTTTGTTGTAATACTAGGCTTAACTGCTGCTCGGTTTGCTTGCGCATCGCAATGTAGTTATTAAAAGTAAATAACCCTAGCACCAAAACCAAAATTAAAGAGGCTGCAATAGTCACTTTGGAAGTAAATTTCAACGAGTTAAGCATATACATCCTTTTTATTATTTATCTTTATTATCCATACAGTTTTAGCAAAAATTTAGCTAAATGTCCTAATAAATAAGGCTTGTGACTAGGTTATTAGATAAAAATAAGGATAAAGGATTAAAAAACAAAAGGCTGTAGGGGATAACTGACTAATATTGAAATAAATTGTGACTCGTATTAATTACTTATGGAACGTTCCTATTAAATGTAGCTTTATAAGTGACTGAATACGTATTCAGTCACTCTTGTATAGTCTGTTATTTCCACTTATTTGCTAAGCGAACAACATTTAATCCATACCATGCAATAAATACATAACATAACATTGGAACAAAAAAGCTTTGCTGTATATTTACTGTGTCAGCTATAAACCCTTGCAGTAATGGTACAAGTGCACCACCTACAATAGCTAAGCACAACCAACCAGAACCCTTACTGGTCAATGATCCTAGTCGCTCGATTGCAACTGAAAATATAGTCGGGAACATAATTGAGTTAAATAAACCAATTGCCAATACTGAATATAAAGCGACGTCACCTTGAGTAAAAATGGTGATCAGCAATAGCGCAATAATACTAAATGCATTAAATGCGATCGCCTTAGAAGGCGCTATTTTTTGTAATAATACAGAGCCAATAAAACGCCCTACCATTGCTCCGCCCCAGTAATAACTAATAAGTGCAGCCGCAGTATGCTCTTCAAGTCCTGCTATGTGCGCCTCACCAAAGTAGTTAACTAAAAAGCTGCCAATGGCAACCTCCCCACCTACATAACAAAATATAGCAAGTACACCCATAGTTAAGTGCGGTGCTTGAGTTAATGAACGAGATTCTACTGCAGCATTATTTTCCTCTTTATGGGCTTCAATTTCTGGAAGCTTTATAAAGGCAAATATAATAGCGATAAGTAATAAGGCACCAGCGAGCATTAAATAAGGCACTTTTACAGACTCAGCAGTTGCTGCAGAAGCAGCTAGACTACCTGCTGTACCAAAAAATAATAAACCACCTACATAAGGCCCAACGGTAGTACCAAGCGCATTAAGTGCTTGTGCCAAATTTAAACGAGAAGAAGCTGTTTTTTCGCTCCCAAGAGCTGCAACATAAGGATTGGCAGAAACCTGAAGCACCGTTACACCAGCGGCAAGTACAAATAAAGCGCCTAAAAATAGCCAATACTCATGTACTACAACAGCAGGGTAAAACAACATACAGCCAATTGAAGCCACAATTAAACCGGTTAAAATCCCTTTTTTGTAACCAAACTGCTTAACTAAAATCCCCGCAGGGATAGAAACAATAAAATAAGCACCAAAAAAACAAAACTGTACTAGCATCGCTTCAAAAAAGCTTAAATCAAATACGCCTTTTAATCGTGGTATTAGTACATCGTTTAAAACAGTAATAAAACCCCATAAAAAAAATAGGGTCGTCATTGCAGTCAGTGGAAACAGATAATTTTTATTTGGCTGTTCGTTGACCGCGAATGATTGATTTGTATTTATTTCACTCACGTCGTTTTCACTCCATTAACAAGTTGGAAACGATTCTACATGTTTATATATAAATTAGTCAGCACAACAAAGGAACGTTCCAATTTTATGGCTTACATTGAGTATTTGTCGTATTGATAATACGGTCTATCTCGCCACTATTATGAAACTGATAAAGCCCTTCATTTATGTCCTCTAAGACTAAAAGCCATTTAGGTGTAAGCTTACTAATAGCAAAATATAAAGGGTTGTATTGCAGAGGAATGCTTTCTTGCTCAATAGAAGAAAGCAAAGATTGTTTTTCAGGTTTAGTTAAAGAAGAATAAGTTACAGAGAATTTAAGAACTTGAGGGTCGCCTATAATCAAATCAACACGTTTAGCAACCAGAAGCTGAACAAGCTGTAAATCATCAACAGAGGTAATAACTTCAAACTCAGCATTGTCCATCATAGCATCAAACTCAGGCGTATTTTGATACCCACGAACAACACCAATCTTTTGCCCTTTAAGCGATTTTAAGTTTCCAGTGAAACGGTCTGTATCGCCTTTCCTTTTTAAAAATGCAATTTCGCCACCTTTAAATGAATTAGATAAACCGAGTAATTCTCGACGTGTTTTACCATTAACATAATCGGAGGGGGCTGTATCTTCTATAAAATATTCAGGCATTAATATATCAGCTTTGCCTAGTTCTACATTTCGTACAGCTCTTGCCCAAGGCAAAAATTCAATATATACGCTGTAGCCCTTACTATTTAACAAGGCAATTGAAAATTGATAAACCCAGCCTTTATTACATAAATTATTACCAATATAAGGAGGCCAATCGAGTGTGGCTAAATGGAGTGTTTGTTTGGGTTTGTTCGCTTCATAGAGCACTCCTGATTTATGATAATGCCCATTTAAAACATGTTGAGTACCATTTTGATAATACTCAACTGATGTTTCAGCAAAACAATTACTACTTGTCAGTAATAATATAAAATAAAACAAGCGCATTCTAGTATCTATTTATGATTTACAATGTTTTTAAGTTTAGCCAAAACTAACATTTTTGCACAAATAAACCTCAATTAATCAGATGCTTTTTGCCATTTCATTTTATTGTTCGTATCACGAGAGCTAATAATAGTATCGTCACTACTCTCAACGCCGCCTAATTTAGCTAAGCGATCATACAAAACAACATTACAGGTAGCCGCTAAGTTCATGCAGCCAATAGTTGGAATATATACCACTTCATCACACCACTTTAAAACGTCTTTTGGCACAGAGCCATCTTCAGGGCCAAAAACATAAAACGCATTTTCAGGATGCTTAAACTCAGGTAAAGGTGTTGCACCTTCAATAAGCTCAATAACAACAACCGTTGCGCCCTCTGGTTTTACCGCTTCTAAACTATTGGTTTCAGTTAAAGGGATACGCTCAAGTGCGTTCTTAGTATCGGTATGAAACTTTTTAGCGTTTAAGTAACGATTACCGGTAAAAAACACCTGTTTGGCATCGTAACAACCTGCTGCACGTAATACACCGCCAACATTAGTCGGGCTTTTAGGATTGATTAAACCAATTACCGCTTGTTGTTTGCTCATTACTCAGCGTCCTTTGTTGGCCACTCTGCAATGTACAAATCAAAGTCGTCTAGCTTTACATCGCAATCTTTGACTGTTTTGTCTTTTACAGAAATACCTAGCTCATGCATCTTTGTTTTATCGCCACTGTTTAATAATGGGTGCCAAGAAGCCAAACCACGACCTTCATGTAAACGACGGTAACTGCAGCTTTGTGGCATAAAAAAGATGTCTTTAAGGTTTTCTTTTGTGAGTTTTACACAAGAAGGAACAAGCGTTTGGCGGTTTTCGTATTCGCTACAACCACAGGTGTTGTTATCAAGATACTGACATACAATATTAGTAAATATTAATTGCTCACCTTCGCGTAACTGATCGGTGGCGGTAAATTCGTCTTCATCTTCGCTATCAATAAACGTATTTAAACAACATTTTCCGCATCCATCACAAATGGCTTCCCATTCGTTTTGACTCATGTCGCTTAAGCTTTTTTTAAGCCAAAATTGTGTATTTGCTAATTGTTGATCAAACATAGTTTACTCGTGCCCCCTAAAGAGCGCGCATTCTACCGTATTGCTGTAAATGGCGCAAAGCCAATACCCTTTCAAAGTACAGGCTTTGCGCTACAAATTAGCTTTGAGATTTAACCCAACGCTTAATTTTTTCCTCAAGGATTGGCATTGGCAATGCGCCATCAATTAATATTTGCGTGTGGAACGCTTTAATATCAAATTTATTGCCGAGTTCTTTTTTAGAAAAATCACGTAATTCTTGAATTTTAAATTGCCCTAACTTGTAAGAAAGCGCTTGGCCTGGCCATGCTATATAGCGCTCTACTTCAGCAATTACATCACTTTTAGCCATAGACGAATTTGCAAGCATGTAGTCTATACCTTGTTGACGCGTCCACCCTTTTGCATGAAAACCAGTATCAAGCACTAAACGCATAGCGCGTAATTGCTCATCCGATAAACGTCCGTACCACATATAAGGGTCGGTAAATAAACCTAGCTCTTTGCCTAAGCTTTCTGCATAAAGCGCCCAACCTTCTGCAAACACAGTATAACCTCCAAATTTGCGAAAATCAGGTAAGCCCTCTATTTCTTGCTGAAGTGCTATTTGAAAGTGATGGCCCGGGGCTGCTTCGTGAATCGATAAAGTTTCGAGTAAAAATTTAGGCTGCGCTTTTAAGTTATAAGCATTGATATAAAAAATACCAGGGCGAGAGCCATCAGGCGCCGGAGATGCGTACGATGCACCTGCTGCAGACTGCGCTCTGTATGCTTCAACAGCTTTTACAACATAAGGTGCTTTGGGTGCGATGTTAAAAAGCAGAGGCAAACGCGCGTCTATTTTTTTCTTAACGTTTTCATATGCCGCAATTAACTCCTCGGGCGTGTCGTAGTAAAATTCATCTGAATCGCGCAAATGGTCAAAAAATTCAGATAACTCACCTTTAAAACCTACGGTTTCTTTTACTTTTTTCATTTCGCTTAAAATACGCGACACTTCACTTAAACCAATGTCATGAATTTCATCAGCAGATAAGCTAAGCGTCGTGTTTTTCTTAATTTGGTATTCGTACCATGCTTTACCGTTTGGTAGGTCACTGTAACCAACGCTTTCTCGGCTATTTACAATATACTGATTAGCTAAAAAGTCACTCATGCTTTTATAAGCCGGTACTAAGTGCTGCATAATCAATTGACGATACTGCGCTGTAATTTTTTGCTTTTGCTGTGCGCTAAACGAGTCTGGTAATTTTTTAATTGGTCCCCAAAACAGTGAATCTTCGGCATTTTTAACTACATGAGCTGCAAATTGTGGCTGCAGTTTTTCAGCAAGTGGTTTTGGTAACGTAATACCTAGTTTAATGCCTTGCGCCATTGAACGCTCTACACTAGCTAGCCACTTTACAAAACCTTCGCTACGCGAGATAAAAGCCGTGTAATCTTCAACACTATTAAACGGCTGAGCACTTTGACCTGAACCAAAACCTGCAAAGGTGTTATGCGCACCCGCCATTTGGTTAATTGGTAGTAAATAATCAGGAAACTGCATGCCTTCTAATTTAAGTGCAAGGTCGCGCTCTAATATTTCAAAACTTAAAAGCGACTGCCCTGTTAACTGTGCTTTATCTATAAAGTTTAAGCGCTGTTGATATTTTTTATAAAAAGCCGCTTTTTTAGCTCTATTTTCTTTTGAAATCTCAGGCGTAAATTGATCGTTAAACTCGTTACGACCATTATACGTTGCGCTGATGGGGCTATATGTAAGCGATTCATCGTAATACTGTGCAACAAGTACATCAAGCTGTTGCTCTGCCGAAAGCTCTGAAACAATACCTGCCGATGCGTTAACGGTGTTTAACTGCGCACTGGTATTAGTGTGTGTACTAATACCAGTATTCATACAGCCACTTAAAGCAAACATAACGCCACTGGCAACTAATGCTAATTTAATTGATTTCATGATAATCCTTTTTAATATCGTTTTTTGATTATGCGCATTAAGCCTTACTTAATAAAGTAATTACGATAGATTGCGTTCATCGTATTAAATTTGCACTTTTATCTGAGCTTGTTACATTTCTATTAATTCAAATATGATTTAAAAGAAAAATAAAATGAAAAAACAACTACTCAGCACCTCTATTGCCTTACTTTGTTTAACTACTTTTAATGCCCATGCCGTTACATACCTATCGGCTAAAGCCATGGTTAATGTGGAAGATGGCAAACTCATTAAATCGCCCTTGATTACTATTGATGATGGCGTAATTACACACATTGAACAAAATAAAAAACCAACGCTGACTAAAGATGATGAACATATTCAACTACTTGATTTAACCCTTATGCCAGGTTTAATGGATATGCATGTGCATTTAACAAGCGATCCGACAGTGCCGCGCAGTGAACGTTTAGGCCAATCGGTACCGCGTATGGCGATTAAAGCGGCTCATTTTGCTAAAAGAACCTTAGAAGCCGGATTTACAACTGTACGTAATGTTGGCGCTGAAGGTTACAGCGTTATAGCAGTGCGTGACGGCATAAATGCAGGTGACATAGTTGGCCCTCGTATTTGGGCTGCAGGCCCATCACTCGGAATTACTGGCGGGCATTGTGATAACAACCGCCTACCTCCTGAGCTTAAATATACTTCAAGTGGCGTTGCAGACGGTCCATGGGCTGCGCGTATAAAAGTACGCGAAAACATTAAATACGGGGCAAACGCTATTAAGTTTTGCGCCACAGGTGGAGTATTTTCAAAAGGGACTAAAGTAGGTGCACAGCAGTATTCCTTTGAAGAAATGAAAGCCATTGTTGATGAAGCCCATATGCGAGATTTACCTGTTGCAGCTCATGCACACGGTACAAGCGGGATTAAAACGGCCATTAAAGCGGGTGTTGATAGCGTAGAGCACGCCAGCTTTTTAGATGACGAAGCGATAGCGCTTGCCAAAGAGCATGGTACTTGGCTTTCTATGGATATTTATAACACCGAATACACGCTAACTTATGGCGAGCAAAACGGCGTAGACGAAGAAAACCTAAATAAAGAGCGCCAAGTTTCTAAAAGGCAGCGTGATAGCTTTAACCGTGCTGTAAAAGCGGGCGTTAAAATGGTGTTCGGTACCGATGCTGCAATTTACCCGCATGGCGACAATGCAAAACAGTTTAGCCGCATGGTTGAATTTGGCATGACAGAACTAGAAGCCATTCAAGCATCCACGATTAATAGCGCTAAATTACTCAAAATGGATGCTCAGTTAGGACAAATTAAAACCGGATTTGCAGCTGATATAATTGCTGTAAAAGCAAACCCTCTTAAAAACATTAAAACCTTAGAGTCAGTACCCTTTGTTATGAAAGCAGGTGTTGTTTATAAAAACCAATTGTAAATACACGCTATTAAGGCTGAGCTTACTTAGCCTTAATAAACCCCTCAGCCATCTCAAATATCCTATAAAAGGTACGCCGTACCCTTATTAGGCTTGGTTTTGTTTATTAATTATCCGAACAGTTTTATTTAATCAAATAAAATGAACTTTCTATTCACTTTAAAAACAATAACCATTATCATTCGCGCAAACTCAATAACGCGAATAGTTATCACTCTATGAAAACGTTTAAGTACTCTCTTATTACTCTTGCTTGTTTAAATGCAAATATGGCATTTGCTCAAAATACACAAGTTGATGCTGATATTGAACGCATCAGCGTATACGAAAAACAAAACCGCGTGGTGATGAGCTCTGGTCTTGCTACTAAATCAGACATGTCTTTAATGGAAACACCTGCACCGGTTGTTATTATTGACCGTGAACTTATTGAATCTCAAGGTGTAGATAGCCTACAAGATTTAGTTAGAAACGTAAGTGGTTTAACACAAGCAGGTAATAACTACGGTATTGGTGATAACTTAGTAATTCGTGGTTTAGATGCAAACTACACCTACGATGGTATGTATGGTGGTGCAGGCCTAGGTAATACATTTAACCCAACTCGTTCACTTACAAATGTTGAATCTGTTGAGGTTTTAAAAGGCCCTGCAACAGGTTTATATGGCATTGGTAGTGCGGGTGGCGTAATTAACCTAATAGAGAAAAAGCCAGAGTTTGAAGAAAAACACAAAGTATCGGCTGAGCTTGGCCAGTGGGATAGCTATTCATTATCGTTTGATAGCACTAACGCTATAACAGATGACTTGGCCTATCGTGTAATGGCTAAAACAGCGTCAAGTGACGGCTTTCGAGATTTAAAAGAAGATCGCGACGAAATTTATACTTCGCTTAAATACGTGCTAAACGACAGACAAAACATCATGCTTTCTGCAGCCTATATAAAAGATGAAATAGCGGTTGATTCTATTGGTCACCCTATTCGTATTTACAATGCAGAAACTGCAAATGGTTTAAGCGCGGGTGAAGTAACCGGTGCCGATTTAGTAAACGATCCGACAGGAAGCGGCGTACAGTTAAGTGATGCACAACGCGACCAACTTGCTAATTCGCTATCTGCATCTGATGGATTAACACCTTATAGCTTTGGCACAAATGGTATTATTTCACCAATGGCTGATGCTAACGAAGGTGAAGAACTGCGTTTTAAATTAACGCATAACTATTACATTACTGACGATTTGTTTTTAAACCAGCAGCTACAGTACCGTAACTACACATCAAGTTTTGCGCGCCAAACAGGTGCTTATAACTACGTTTACTCTACTCGTGATGGAATTATTAATAACGACCCTCGTGCTCCGTTAGTTGAAGACGGTGTACTTTACCCGTATGCAGCACGCCGCCAAGAATACCGCCAAGTAGAAGCAGATGAAAAATCATGGCAGTACTTTTTAGATTTACGTTATGACTTTATGTTAGGCGACGTAGATAACGAATTACTTGTTAACGCAAACTACGAAGATAGAGATATTCGTTTTAAACAATTCTCAATATGGGATCAAGATTACGTACTCACAAACAATGATGGTGATGTAACGTACCAAGGTTCATTGCCGTATATTTACGATATAAGAGAACCAAATTGGCCATCTGGCAGCTTTGATGACTTCGATCCACTTAAAACCAGCGACTACAATAAAAAAGTACAAGCATGGGGCTTAGGCATTCAACATGTTGGTTATCTTACTGAAGAGCTTACAACGCGTATTGGTGTAGCATATAACCGAATTGAGCAAACTTACGAGCACTTTGGTGTAGATGAGCGCTATAGCTCAAGCCGCGCAGAGCCAACACCTGAAGCGAGTACATCAGATTCTGGCTTAACGTATAACCTGGGTGCGACGTATCAGCCATCTGAAGATTTATCTGTATTTGTAAATCATTCAAAAGGCCGTACAGCGTATAGTGTATTAGGCTCTGTGGCGGGTAATGAAGCAGACAGAGAAGATTCTGAATCAATGAGTAACGATTTAGGTTTTAGATTTAAAGCGTTTGATGATCAACTACTAGCTTCTGTTGTTATATTCGAAAGCTCTCGTACTAATTTAGAATACGCAAATCCGCTTTATGACGCTTTAACATCAGGCTCAAATGTACCTGAAAGCTATTATGATGGTAAAGAAGAAACAACAGGTATTGAACTTGATTTAAACGCTTACTTAAATGATAAATGGAAAGTAAACGTAAACGGTATTTATCAAGATGCACGTGACAAAAGTAATCCTAACAGCAGCAGTTACGACACACGCCAAAAAGGTGTGCCTTACGTAACAGCAAGTACGTGGGTAACCTACTACGCGGATATGTTTAACTTACCTGAAGCTGTAAATATAAGTGGTGGTATTACATTTGTAGATAACAGAAGTACTAATTCAAGTTCGTTCTCGATTCCTGATGGTTACGTACCAAGTTACACTACTTACGATACAGCGGTATCGTATACAACGGATAAATGGCATATGCAGTTAAACTTAAATAACTTGTTCAACAAAAAGTATTACTCAAAAGCGATGTTTTTAGGTGGTATGCCAGGCGAAGAGCGTAATGCAAAACTAAGTTTTAGTTACACACTTTAACTAGCTAACCTGAACTCTGGATAATAAATCTATCTCAACCAGAGCTCAGGTTAATTAAATACTTAAAAAGCACGGTATTCTAATTTAGAAGCCGTGCTTTTTTGTGTTTGATCAACGCTTAATCTAAATTAAATAGTAACCACTATGCGACCGTTAATTTCACCTTTGAGCATATCATCAAAAATTTCGTTAATGTCCTCTAAGCGTTTTTCTTCAATAATTGCTTTTACTTTACCTTGAGCGGCAAATTCCAAGCATTCTTGCAAATCTTTACGTGTACCAACAATAGAGCCCACTACTGACACGCCATTAAGCACAGTATCAAAAATAGGAAGCGGCATATCCTCTGGAGGTAATCCCACTAATACACATTTACCACCACGGCGTACACTTTTATAAGCTTGTTCAAACCCAGCTTTAGATACCGCAGTACACACAACGCCATGCGCGCCACCTACTTGTTCAAAAATAGCTTCGCTAGGAACAACTTCTTTAAAATCGAGGGTAATATCTGCGCCTAGCTCTTTAGCAAGCGCGAGTTTTTCTTTACCTGTATCAACAGCTATTACATTAAAACCCATTGCTTTAGCGTACTGTACTGCTAAATGACCAAGCCCGCCTACACCAACAATAGCAACCCACTGCCCAGGTTTAGCACCGGATACTTTTAATGCTTTATAGGTTGTAACACCTGCACAAAATAATGGAGCAGCTTCAGAAAAGCCTAATCCCTCAGGTATTTTTACAACATAATCACCATGCGCTAAACAATATTCTGCATAACTACCATCAATAGAATAGCCAGTATTATGCTGCGATAAACACAGTGTTTCTTTGCCATCTAGGCAAAACTCACAGTGCCCACATGCACTATAGAGCCAAGGAATACCCACTCTATCGCCAACTTCTAAGTGCTTAATGTTGCTTCCAACTTTATCAATAACACCAACTCCTTCATGCCCTGGAACTAATGGCATTTTTGGCTTTACCGGCCAATCACCATGACAGGCATGTAAATCGGTGTGGCAAACGCCACAGGCCGCTATTTTTACTAAAACGTCGTTTATTCCAACCTCAGGAATTGGCAGATCTGTTATTTGTAATTTACCTTTGTATTCATTATTAATTGCAGCTTTCATAGTCATTCCATCGTATGTGAAAAAAAATTAAAAATAAGGATTTATTTACGTATTTTTGTGTACAACATATCCCAATATAGATGTATAAATATTAATCTAAATCATACTTTAGTCGTTAAAATCAATTTATAAAATGGCTAAGAACTTGCTATCCAAAATGAGCGTGCTAGCATTTACTTTCTGAAATTACTGAAAGTTACTAAGCTATGAGTTTATCCGAAAAGAATTTTGCCTTTGTAATGCATTGTGGAGAGATGGGCAGCCGCTGGGGATTCAATCGTACGATTGGGCAAATGTGTGGTTTGCTGATTATTACTAAAAATCCTATGACAGCCAATGAGATTGCAGATGCGCTTAGTATTTCTCGCGGTAATGTAAGCATGGGTATTAAAGAGTTGCAATCGTGGCAATTAATTAAAGTGCAGCATATTCCTGGCGATCGTAAAGAGTACTACGCCCCTGCTGGCGATATTTGGGATATGGCTAATCGCGTATTTGAAGAACGTAAAAAGCGCGAAATTGAGCCCACCTTAACATTACTACGCGATAATTTATTAGACGAAGCCAGTAACGACGATGAACTTTACGCACAAAAACAAATGGGTGAAATTCACAACCTGCTTGAAACCGTCACTAAATGGTCATCAGAGCTGCAACGTTTAACACCAGAGCAACTTAATAAGCTGATGAAGCTAGGTTCTGGAATTGGTAAAGTTATTGACTTAAAAGATAAGATATTCAAAAAAGAATAAAGCCGCAATTGCGGCTTTATTTTTATGTATATTTTAATAATTAGATTTTTGGATAACCAATTCTATCCGACAAGTAACCTACGCTAGTAGCAAAGTAATACGAGCGATTCCAATGCATAAACACTTTGTAGTTATCGTACGCTAAGTACATACGGCCATTTATATCATCAGGCATAACCAGTGCAGCACGTACGTCTACATTAGGTAAATCAGAACCATCAGCTTTACGAACACCCAGTGCTTGCCAATCAGCTAATGAGCGCTCTGAGTCATTCCAATATTCTAACCACTGCTTACGTGTTTTAGTACCGCGTACTAAAACGTATTTACTGTCAAAGTTTTCAGGTAATTGAACTTGGCGACCCCACGTAAGAGAGTCGTTCCACCCTTCTTGCTTTAGATAATTAGCAATTGAGGCAAAAGCATCTTCCTTTGTGGTCCAAATATCTTTGCGACCATCATTATTGTAATCAACCGCATAAGCGTTGAACGATGTAGGCATAAATTGTGTTTGCCCCATAGCACCTGCCCACGACCCTTTAAATTTATCTAAGGTAATGTGACCCGATTTTAAAATATCCAGTGCAGCCCAAAGTTGGCGTTTATAAAGCGCTTCTCTGCGTCCATCAAAAGCAAGTGTAACAAGTGACGAAATAACATTATGGCCACCTTGAATGGCGCCAAAGTTACTTTCAAGTCCCCACAATGCCACTATAAAGCGTGCTTGTACGCCAAACTCTTTCGCTACTTTTTCAAGTACATCTTTGTTTTCTGCATAAAGCTTGCGTGCGCGGTCTATTTTCCACTGTGGTACGCGTTTTGGTAAATACGTTTCAAGGGTTTCTTTTACTTCTGGCTGGTTTTTATCAGCCGAAACCACTTTTTCTTTATATGTTGCTGTTGCAAAAGCATCATCAATAAGTTTTGCTTCATAGCCTTTTGAGATGGCTTCTTGCTTTAAATTTGCTAAATAATCTTGAAATTCGGCCTGTGTTTTTGCCATCACAGATGAGCTTAAACATACACCACATAATATAACGATAAGTTTTTTAATCACTATCAACTCCATTTTCTTTTCGTAACTGACTTAGCAAATTTTGTTCCGGTGGAGGAAGTTGTAAATAATAACCCTGATCACTTAGTGCACCTTTTACAGCTTCTAAATCAGACCCACCTAAATGCTCACGTTTTGCTAAGTTGATGATCATCACATAAAGAGGTTGACCAAACATAGCCATTAAAGGTTCCGGAACTTTGTCAAAATCATCTCTTTTTTCAACAAATAAGAACGTATCCGCTTTTTTCTTACTTTTATATACTGCAGTGAGCATTATGACCCTATAAATTCTTGCTTAACAATGCCGCACACTATAACATGAGAGTAATAATAAGTTAGAAAAATTAGATTAGAAATTTCAATAAAGGCCCTATTCAGCCTACGTTTATCTAAAATTAATTTCTAATCAGACAATTCAATTGAGCGTGTATGTCGGACCAAATTTTTGAGTTAAAAGGGAATCTTTTTACGTTATCAGTTTTGCATCTTTATAGTACTGATATAAACCTTTTAGCAGAACAACTATATATAAAAATAGCCCAGGCCCCTAAGTTTTTTGAGGGTGCTCCTATTGTTGTTAATTTAATTGAAATTAAAAACAGTTCACTTGATTTTGTACACTTAAAGTCATTAATCGAGCGTATGAGCTTTAACGCTGTTGGTGTATGTAATGGCTCAGATGAGCAACATACACAAGCTAAAGCTGCTGGCTTATCTGTTTTGAATTATTCACAAGACGTTAAGAGCGAACCTGTTAAACAAGAGGCTAATACGTCGATTGTAGAAAAAACAGTGCATTTACCAGCGCAAATTATTAGCGGTACAGTTCGTTCTGGACAACAAGTTTATGCAAAAGATAGAGATTTGATAGTACTTGGCGCGGTTAGTCATGGTGCTGAAGTTATTGCCGATGGAAATGTGCATATTTATGGCACGCTACGCGGTCGCGCTATTGCAGGCGCAAAAGGTTTTAAAGAAGCACACATTTTTTGCCAAAAACTTGAGGCCGAGCTGGTTTCAATAGATGGTAACTACTGGATCAGTGATTCACTACAAGGTGAACATTGGGGAAATGCAGTGCAAATACAACAAAAAGACGAATCATTAGAAATTTCAGCTTTGGTTAAAGGATAAATCTCATGGCAAAAGTAATTGTCGTTACCTCAGGTAAAGGCGGTGTTGGTAAAACAACATCAAGTGCTGCAATTGGCACAGGCTTAGCGTTAAAAGGCTATAAAACAGTTATTATCGACTTTGATATTGGTTTACGTAACTTAGATTTAATTATGGGTTGTGAACGCCGTGTTGTTTATGACTTTGTAAACGTAATTAATGGTGAGGCAAACCTTAACCAAGCGCTTATTAAAGATAAACGTGTAGATAAATTATTTTTACTACCCGCTTCACAAACTCGTGATAAAGATGCATTAACTCGTGAAGGTGTTGAACGCGTATTAAACGAATTAAAAGAAGACTTTGATTACATTGTGTGTGATTCACCAGCAGGCATTGAAGCTGGCGCTATGATGGCAATGTACTTTGCTGACGAAGCAATCGTGACAACAAATCCAGAAGTGTCGTCAGTTCGAGATTCAGATCGTATTTTAGGTATTTTACACAGCAAATCAAAACGTGCTGAAGAAGGCCTAGAAAACATTAAAGAACACTTACTATTAACACGCTATAATCCTAGTCGTGTTGAAAAAGGTGAAATGCTATCGGTAGAAGATGTGCAAGATATTCTGTCAATCCCACTATTAGGTGTTATTCCTGAATCGCAAGCGGTATTAAGTGCTTCAAACTCAGGCCAACCTGTTATATTGGATACAGAATCTGATGCAGGCCAAGCTTATTCTGATGCAATTAACCGCTTACTAGGTGAAACCGTCGATTTTCGCTTCTTAGACGTTGAGAAAAAAGGCTTATTTAAACGGATTTTTGGAGGTTAACGTGTCTTTACTTGACTACTTCCGCTCAGAAAAGAAAAACAGTGCGTCACTAGCAAAAGAGCGATTGCAGATCATTGTCGCGCACGAGCGTTCTCAACGAGGAACGCCGGATTACTTACCACAATTAAAACAAGACATTTTAGATGTGATCCGTAAATACGTGAACGTAAGTACCGATGCAGTTCAGGTTCAGTTTGATCAGAACGAAGACGATTTAGCCGTACTTGAGCTAAACGTTACACTACCTGATGAAGAAAAGAAGTAATTGAAAAAAGGGCGCTTTATAAGCGCCCTCTTTATTTTCGCAATAACTTTCTAAATACCTACGTTTTAATCCCCTTCGTGCAACTAAAACTTTTTCACTATGTAACACAAAAATTATAGATAATACCAATTCGCTTAATTAAGTGATCAATTTTGAGGATGGAAAAACGTGTTGATAGCTAGGCAAAAAAATCGCTATTTAGTTGTTCTAAATGAGATTTTTTTAACACAGGTAACGACACGTTTAGCGCCGCAAAATGATTAAGTATTATTGCGGATTGGTATAAGTATTACACAGTTAAAGAAAATATTTAGTCTTAAGTATCCCATTCTTTTAAAGCGTCTTTAACGTAGGTATATCGCCAAGAGCTAAGTAAATCAGGCTTTATATGACTCTGTTTTTGCTCATTAGTTAGCTTCCAATTCCAACTAATCAGTTGATTGACTTGCTTTTTAGAGGCCATAACGTCTTCTGGTATATTGTGCTCTTTAGCTACTTTAGTGATTTTTTGTTTTATATCTTTTGCTACTTTTTTATAAGTAGAAAAATCAATTAAGCGCTTAAGTACATCAGGGTGCTGAGCATCTGGAACTTCTTTGGCAGCTTCAATACACTTTATTATATCGACACCAGAGCGATTAACTTCAATAGCTTCAACACCAGGAATTTGACGTAGAGCGTTTAAACTTGAAGGACCACGTTTGGCAATTTCAGTCATGTTATGTTCTTTTAACACAAAATTAAGCGCCAAATTTTTCTTGATAGCTTTATTTCTTCGCCATACAGCAAGCTCTTTTAACACCGCTAGTTCGTGCGGTTTAAGTTGCCATGCATTTTTAATATCTTTATATAAAAGCTCGTCAGGTGTTTGAAATGCACGTTTTTTGGCAATCAATTCACTTTCGTTTATTACAATGTCAAAGAAGCCAGCGGCATTAATGCGATCGATAATCAGCTCAAAACACGGTAATAAGTAAAAAGTATCAGCAGCCGCGTAGTCTAATTGTTTTTTAGTTAACGGGCGTTGCAGCCAGTTAGTGCGTGACTCGCTTTTATCTATTTCAATACCTTGCAGCTCTTTTACCATAAGAGCAAAACCCATACAGTTACCTTCACCGAGTAGCTGCAACGCAAATTGTGTATCAAATAATGGGGCTGGGACAAAGCCTGCGTACTTTTGAAAAACTTCAATATCTTCTGAAGGAGAATGCAGTACTTTTAAAACTGCAGGATCTTTAAGTATTTCCCAAAAATCAAATAGTGAAAGTTCCGCTAATGGGTCAATAAGCGCTAAATGCTCACCATCAAAAACTTGGATAAGTGCAACTTCTGGATACAAAGTACGACGACGCATAAACTCAGTATCAATAGCTAAAATAGGTTTATTTTTTATTTGTTCAACAAAAGTGTTCAGTTGATTTTGGGTTTCGATCAATTGGTATTGCACTTAATCTCCTACAATAAAAAAGCCGACATATGTCGGCTTTTTTATAGGTTGCTAATCTTTCAAGGCTCTTCGGAGTATCTTACCTACGTTAGTTTTAGGTAACTCATCCCTAAACTCTACCAGCTTGGGGACCTTGTAATTAGTTAAATTATCACGACAGTGACTTATTATATCTTTTTCAGTTAAAGAAGGGTCTTTTTTCACAACAAAAACTTTAACTTGTTCACCACTTACATCGTGAGGAATACCGATAGCAGCTACTTCAAGCACACCTTCGTGCATAGCCACTACTTCTTCAATCTCATTAGGGAAAACATTAAAGCCAGATACGATGATCATGTCTTTTTTACGATCTACAATAAAGAAGAATCCTTCGTCATCATAAGTCGCAATATCACCTGTAGCAAACCAGCCATCTTTTAAACATTCAGCGGTTGCATCTGGTCGTTTGTAATAGCCAACCATTACTTGCGGGCCTTTAACACAAAGCTCGCCAGGTTCACCTTTAGCTGCTTCTTCGCCGTTATCTAAAACCAATTTAATATCAGTGTTAGGCGCAGGTAAACCAATAGAGCCATTATATGCTTTCAAATCAAAAGGACTAATAGTAACTAAAGGAGAACATTCTGTAAGGCCATAACCTTCCATTAATTTTGAGCCAGTCACTTTTTGCCATTTTTCAGCAACAGGACGTTGAACGGCCATACCGCCGCCTAAAGACATTTTTAAATGACTAAAATCAAGTTCAGCAAAACCTGGTGTGTTTAATAAACCATTAAATAATGTATTAACACCGGTAATAGCTGTGAAATTGTGCTGACCCAGCTCTTTAACAAACCCAGTCATATCTCGTGGGTTTGTAATTAATATATTTAAACCACCGTACTTCATAAATGTTAGGCAGTTAGCTGTTAAGGCAAATATATGATAAAGCGGTAAAGCAGTCACAACCACTTCTTCACCACGGTTTAACACTTTGTCTAAACAACCTGAAACTTGTTCAAGGTTACCAACCATGTTGCCATGACTCAGCATTGCCCCTTTAGATACACCTGTTGTGCCACCGGTGTACTGTAAAAATGCAAGATCAGACAAGCTCATTTCAGGGCGCGTGTATTTAGCTTCATCTGCAGCTAAAACGTCTGAAAATTTAATTGTGTTAGGCAAGTTAAACTTTGGCACCATTTTTTTAATGTGCTTCACAACAAAGTTAACTACATGCTTTTTAAGCCCGCCAACCATATCGCCTACTTGCGTGACCACAATATGCTTAACATCAGTATGAGCAAGTGACTTTTCAAGTGTGTCAGCAAAGTTTGCTAGGATGAAAATAGCCGTAGTGTTAGAGTCTTTTAGCTGATGCTCTAATTCACGTACCGTGTAAAGTGGGTTAACATTTACAACCACACAACCTGCACGCAAAACACCTAAAATTGTGACTGGTGTTTGTAGTAAGTTAGGCATCATTACGGCGACTTTATCGCCTTTTTTAAGACCCAAATCATTTTGAATATAGGAAGCAACTTTTTTTGTTGCTGTGTCTATTTCATCGTAAGACATCGTTTTACCCATATTCGTAAATGCAGGTAAATTGGTGTAGTCACTAAAACTTTTTTCGAACACTTCGAGTAACGAGTTGTAATGCTCAGGATCGATTGTTTCAGGCATACCCTCTGGGTAGCGCTTAAGCCAGATTTTTTCCACTCTTAGCCCCTGTTTATAATTATATTTTTATTAACCTTAATCTAAGTAAGGCGCTTTAACAATTGAGCAAATACTCTAATGCAGGAATAATCCCACATTTAACACAAACTTACAATTAACATGCACCATTTTGCAGCATAAAGTCTTGAATATGCTCAAAACAGTGTTCACTGCTTTGCATGTGGCAATGATGCCCACCATCTACATTAATGACCTTCAAGCTATTGTAATAACTAATATACTTTGCCAAATTTTGTTTTACAAACGAATAACCTTCGTTACCTAAAATTAATTGACATGGTGCAATTAAATCTTTTATTGCACCAATACATTGCGCCTCATCAAACCTAAAACCTGAGTGATTTTTGAGCTTTGGATCTGTTGTTAGCGCAAAACCATCTAAAACCTGTTTTATATTTCGCTGCATTAATAGCGTAATAAGCTCGCTATTTAAATCGGTTGTTTGAGCGCGTGCTTCATAAATAAGTTCTTTCGATTTATAAATTCTCGACTTTTTATTTTTTAAACGCGCTCTATTTAGTACTGCACTTTTTAACTGTTCACACACACCTTCACTAGGGGTTGTAACACAACCAATTCCCTCAATAAAGGTAATAGACTTTACATAATCGCTAAAGCAGCTAGCAAAAAGACCTGCAACCATAGCCCCCATTGAATGACCTACTAAATGTACTTTTTTAACACCAAGCGCATTTATAAGTTGGTACACATCATCAATATAATCAATAAAATAATAGTGTGCATCATCACTTCGCCAAGACGATAAACCGTGCCCAACAAAGTCAATGCAGTACCAAGTGTGCTCTGGGTTAACGTTGTTTAACATTGGCATAAAGCTATGGCAGTTGTCTAACCATCCATGCAACGCTATTACTATTTCATTCCCTGAACCTACTTTTAAGCCATGAATATTTAAATTATTGGTTTCAATATTAAATGGCTGCAAGGTAAGTCCTTTATTAATTTAGAGCATCATTATTTATAGCATACAAGTTGTCAGACCACTAACTTAGAAAATGGTGCCAAATTCACGATTTAATTATCTTTATGATGTAAAAAAAGCAAAGAATGAAAATCAAACTTAACATTATCAACTACTTAAATTTAAAAAAACAAACTAACCGTTTTCAACAAGCTTGTTTTGTATACTTTTCAAACAATCAAAAGGTAGTGGTATTATATGTACTTAGGCTATAACCAGTATAATTTAAATAAATAGAACTAACAGCGTTAACTACAATTCTATGTATATAAAATCAAAGTATAAATTATAAATATCTCAGATATTCATTTATTTATCATCCTATCTGTATACAATATCAGCGGCTATTAAATAAGGTACACTCATAAGGTACAACCATGAAAAAACAGATCAGCTTATTGGCACTTTTATGCACCGCTTCTGGTGCTTACGCAGAATCAGCACCTAAAAATGTAATTTATATGATTGGTGACGGCATGGGTCCGGCTTACACCACGGCTTATCGCTATTTTAAAGACGACCCTGCAACAAAAGAAGTAGAAGGCACGGTTTTTGACACTATTTTAAAAGGCATGGCTCATACCTACCCTGACGACCATACTTATGTAACAGACAGTGCTGCGGGTGCTACAGCGCTTAGTAGCGGTCATAAAAGTTATAATGGCGCAGTTGCTGTAGATACAGACAAGAAACCAGTTAAAACTATGCTTGAAATAGCAAAAGAGCGTGGTATGACAACAGCGCTTGTTGTAACGTCACAAATAAACCATGCAACACCTGCTAGCTTTACAGCTCACAATGAATCTCGTTACAACTACGATGATATCGCCAACGATTATATTGATAATAAGATTGCTGGTAAATTACCCGTTGATTTAATGCTAGGTGGCGGTACTAAATATTTTATTCGTGATGACCGTAATTTAGTTGAAGAATTTAAAGCGGCAGGTTATCAATACGGTGACGATATTAATAATCTGGGCCAAATTACACAAATACCTGCCATTGGTTTGTATGCAAGCAAAGGCCTGCCATTTGCACTTGATATGAACCCAACTCGCCTTACTCAGTTAACATCTAAAGCGCTTGGTTTGCTAGATAACCAGAACGAAGAAGGCTTTTTTGTGATGATTGAGGGCAGCCAAATTGATTGGTGTGGTCACTCTAACGATATAGCCTGTGCGATGGCTGAAATGGACGACTTTGCTAAATCAATCGAAAAAGCAAAAGCGTACGTTGATAAAAATAAAGACACGATACTTGTAGTTACAGCCGATCACTCAACGGGCGGTTTAACTATTGGTTCGCACGGCCAATTTAAATGGGAAACAGACGTAATTAAAGGTGTTAAGGCAACGGCTAGTAAGTTAACAGACAAACTTATGGAGTCTAAAGACTTAAAACCAGTATGGACTGCTAACACCAATATTGAATTTACAACCGAAAACCAAATCAAACTAGAGCAAGCTAAAAAAATGGGCGAAAAAGCGCTTAATTTAGCTGTTAAAAGTATTATTAGTGATGCGAGCTTTACTGGCTGGACAACCGGCGGACACACCGCTGTAGACGTTCAAGTATTTGCCTATGGCAAAGGCAGTGAGCAATTTATTGGCTCACAAAATAATACTGATATTGCCGATAAGCTAATTGGCTTTATTGAACAGTAATACCAATCCGCAATAATACTTAATCAATTTGAGGGGTTAAATCTGACGTTAACTACGTTAAAAATTTCTGATATAGAACAACTAAATAACGAAATTTTTGCCTTGTTATCGACACGATTTTCTTCCCTCAAAATAGATCACTTAATTAAGCGAATTGGTATAATTTCACCTCGTTTTTAACACAAAAAGCCCGAACACATGTTCGGGCTTTTTATTGAATTTTATCGCTGTATTTATCTAAAACGTTTGAATGAGCTTTAAGCGTATATATCAACGCCTATTAAATTTTGTACTTCGGCTCTGCGTTCTAAATTGGCAAATTCAGTATAAGTAGAAATCGCTTTACTTACTTGAGCTGTCGGTTGGTCGTAAATTGTTTGGCTGTATTCATTGCTTTTAGCACTGCTTTTAAACAGTTGATTAGCCAGTTCGACGCCCTCGACACTGCTTTTTACATAATCGGTATTCGTTTTTTCAGCAGCCGGCTGGTCTAATAAACTCTGTGGTTTATTAGTAACAACTTTAGTAGGGCTAACCCTACCCGGAATATCTCCGGTAAAAAAACCTGAACCAATAGGCAGCGTCATTACGCATCTCCAACCTTAATATTGCATAAAATTATGATTTAAAAACAACCAATTTGCAAATAATATGATTACTCACGTCCTGGTAGCTTTTTCCACGTTACCGTATCGCGCACATATTTAGGTTGAGCGTCACTCGCTTTTACAACGTCACCCGCTAAAAACGCGGCTTCAACATGCGCTAACATATAACGCGCATCAGGCAATGTAATATCAGTATTAATTGTCACGTTTTCAAAGTCATTAAGCGCATCAGGATAGGTTTTAAAGCCCGTGCCTACCGCTACAGATGGCTCACTGGTCGCTATATAATCATTGTTTAGTAAATCAGGTTTTATAACGCATTCTTGGTTAACTAAAAGCATTAGATTATTTTGCGCTTGGTAATGTGCAAAGTATATCTCACCCATGCGTGCATCTATGCTTGGATAAACACTAAGACTACCGTTTTGTTCAAATGCTTGTTGCGCCATAATAGCCAAAGTAGACACACCTACAAGCGGCAAATTAGTTGAATACGCTAAACCTTGTGCTATTGCTACACTAATACGCACACCAGTAAAACTGCCCGGGCCTTGCCCAAAACCAATGACATCTAAGTCTTTTAATTTACAGTTTGCTTTAGTTAATAGCTCATCCACAAGTGGAAGTATTTTTTGGCTATGTTGCTGCGGACATTCTTCAAAATGATGAAATGTTTGGCCCTGAAAATGTAAAACAATTGAAAGTGCTTCAGTTGAAGCATCAAGGGCAAGAATATTACTTTTGATCATTTTATTACTCTAATTAATTTGTTTTAAAAATGTATTGGCATCTTCTAAGCTTCGCGTGCGGCGCATCGGCGGTAAGCTTTTTAAAAATACTTGGCCATATTGGCGTGTAACTAAGCGATTATCGCATATTACAAGTACGCCTTTGTCTTTACTATCTCGAATTAAACGCCCTACACCTTGTTTTAGCGCAATAACAGCCTGCGGTAATTGTATGTGTGAAAAAGGGTCTTTTCCCTGCATTTGGCAATCTTGCATTTTAGCTTGAAGCAATGGATCGTCAGGGGCTGCAAATGGCAATTTGTCTATAATAACACAGCTTAGTGTACTGCCGCGTACATCAACACCTTCCCAAAAAGAAGCCGTGCCGAGTAATACCGCATTACCATGGCGGGTAAATTTCTCTAAAATAATACGCTTAGACATTTGCCCTTGCATATAAACTGGGTAGTCTATTTGTGTGGTGAGCCCTTCGGCAACTAAGTGCATCATTCGATAGCTCGTAAATAACACAAAACAACGCCCTTGCGCTGACTTTATAAGCTCAAGTGTTAATTTTACAATCGCATGCGGCATATTATCAGCGTGCGATTCAGGTAAGTAACGCGGTAAACACAGCAACGCCTGATTAGGGTAATCAAATGGGCTATCTACCATCATGCTTTGCTTTGGTTTTAAACCAAGGCTTGCATTAAAGTGCTCTAGTTTGTTGTCGACCGAAAGTGTTGCTGAAGTAAATACAAAGCCTGCGCCCGTGTCTTGCATCATTTGAGCAAACTTAGCTGATACATTTAATGGCGTTATATTAATTGTTAAATAACGGCGCGTTGTTTCATACCAATAACTAAAGCCGGTTTGGGCTGTATCAAAAACCCGCTCTAACTGTCCTTTAAACGCAAGTGCACGTTCAAATGGATGCTCAATTTTGTCGCTTCTATCTAGGCAAAGTTTAAGTACTTGATAAACAAAATCTAAATCACTGATCACACGATGAAGTGCCGCGCATATTTGTTTATCACTTAGCTTTTCTCGCCAATCGCCTCTACTGCCATCAACACCAAACTGTAATCGTAAATCAGCAACGCTTGTTTCAAGCTTATTTAAGCTTTTACCTAGCTGCAGCATATCGGGAATTTCGGCTCTATAAATAGCACGTAAATCATTAATTAAATCCACCAGCTTTTTAGTACTAATACTCTCACCAAAATAATCACTGGCAATTTCGCTTAACTGGTGGGCTTCATCAAATATATACGCATCGGCTTTTGGCATAAGCTCAGCAAAGCCACTTTCTTTTACGGCCATGTCGGCAAAAAATAAATGGTGATTAATCACAACTACGTCGGCATCGGCCGCAGTTAAACGTGCTTTGCGTATATAACAGCTTTGAAAATCTGGACACTCTTTACCTAAGCAATTATCGGCTGTTGAATTTACATAAGGCAGTACTTTCGCGTCATCTTCTATACCAATACAATCGGCCAAATCGCCTGATTGCGTTTCACTGGCAAACTTAGCCACCATCGCTAGTTGATGCATTACGTCGGAGTCGTCAGTAGGCACATGCGCAACATGCTGATTAAGTCGGTAGGTACATAAGTAATTGGCACGCCCTTTTAATAAGGCGGTTTTTTTAGAAGCACCAAGCGCTTTCACTAATTGAGGTAAATCGCGGTGATATAACTGTTCTTGTAAGGCTTTAGAACCAGTCGATATTATCGTTCGGCCTTTTGATTTAAGTGCAGGGGCTAAATATGCAAATGTTTTACCAGTACCCGTGCCTGCTTCAACAACTAATTGCGAACTGTTTTTTAATGCATCTGCAACAGCTACTGCCATATCAATTTGTGGTTGGCGAGGTGTATATCCATCTAACGATGACGCCAAAGGCCCGGTTGCACTAAACAGCTGTTTGATAATACCAATCACTTTAAAATAAATAATAGCGGGATTTTACGTAAGCAAAGCATTTAGGGCAAGTAATTACAAAATCGACTTTTATTTTATGATGCAACACACGTTTCAATAATGTGATTAACCACTAAAGTTTACAACAAACACTGTATTTATAACGTACATTTAATTTAATAATGACAATATTTACAAAGCCTAATTTCCTATTAACTCTTACTAAAAACAATCCGTATTAAAAGCTATATTTAGGCATAAATACTGTGACTCTCAAATATTACAGGAGTAACATACGCGGGTTTATAATCCTCCTTTTTGTGTGTCGTTTAAAAAATAGTTAAGGTTAATCAATGAATGCTTGGTACCTCATTTGTTTTCTCTCTGCAATTGCAATTTTTATAGCCTTTGCAAACCAGTACATCCTCAAAATGCAAACTACCATTGCCATTACTACTGGCTCTGTGGTTATTTCTTTATTACTGATTATTGCAGTAAAATTATTAGGCGATCAGAACGCATTAGCAATGACCCAAATTGTTTCCAGTATTGACTTTAACGAGTTACTACTTAAAGGAATGTTGGGGTTTTTACTTTATGCGGGTGCGCTCGAAATAAACCTACTTGCCCTGCGTAAGCAGCGGTGGGAAATTACTGCTCTAGTATTGTTTTCAACTATTGCTTCCACATTTATTGTGGGTTATTTAAGCTTTTATTTATTTTCAGTTTTTGGTTTTGATGTCCCTTTTATTTATTGTTTACTGTTTGGCGCGCTTATTAGCCCAACCGACCCTATCGCTGTACTTGCTATTATTAAACAAATGCGAGCGCCAGAAGGCATCTCAGTTCAAGTAGAAGGTGAGTCGCTATTTAACGATGGTATTGGTTTAGTTATATTTACCACTATATTTTCTGTTGCTTTTTATGGCACAGATGCACAATTTGGTGACATAGCAGAGCTATTCTTTGTAGATGCAATAGGGGGCATTGCGTTTGGTTTAGTCATTGCATTAGTTGGCCACTTTTTAATTATTAATAGCCGCGATGTAAATATTCGCTTATTAATTACCTTAACTATCCCAACAGCAGGTTTTGCTGCAGCAAATATTTGGGAAATATCTGGCGCACTTGCCATGGTAACCAGTGGCATATTAATGGGTAATATTACCCGCACTAAAGCAACCGAGCGCACGGGCCCCGAAGACACGCGCTACGTAAAAGATTTTTGGCATGCAACCGACAGCTTTCTAAATGCTCTACTGTTTTTAATAATAGGTATGCTAATAGTCACTATGCCAATCACGCTTGGCGAAATTGGTTTAGGGTTATTAATGGTACCTGTTGTACTGCTAGCACGCTTTATAAGTGTAGGCGCACCATTTGTAATTTTTAAACGCTTTAGAACTTACGATAAACACAGTGTTAAAATTTTGACCTGGGGTGGACTACGTGGTGGCCTTGCTCTGGCAATGGCGGCAGCAATCCCACGCGAGCAAGTTTTTGTAGGCGGTTCAGACCTACATAACCTAATCGTTATTGTTACTTACGTAGTGGTTATATTTTCTATTATTGTACAAGGCTTAACTATTTCGCCGCTTATTCAAAGTAGCATTAAGTCAGCTGAGCAAGCCAAGTAATAAATGCTTTGTCTGCAACACATTCAGTAACCAAGTTATTATAAAAATCACTTGGTTACTGTTACTCACGTGTTACAAAAACACTTTAAAGTTCTATAAATTGTTATCCTTTTTATTTATCTGCTTTGTTTAAATTAATCCGCTTGAAATGCAAATGAAAACAATTATAATTTTGACTTTTCCTCTACAGGGCTTTTCGATGTCCATAAATAATTCTCACATGTTTTTAAATTTGGTGTCTCTGAGCAAACGACAATTTCAATGTTTTTTTATGCTTTTTATAATGGTCATGGCAAGCTTTAGTGTTTCAGCCTCGCCTAATGAGCAAACAAAAATAAAACAAATTGCACAGCTTGCAGAGTATGTAGGTGTTGATTACGTGGCAGCTGTTGGAAATGGTGAAATACTTGATCCTGACGAATATCAAGAAATGACTGAATTTTCGCACGTCATTATTGAGCAAGCTGGGCAACTATCAAGCCAAACAAATGAGTTTGATACAGTAAAGGCACAAGCTAAAGCCCTGCATACAGCGATTGCTAATAAAGCGAGTGTTGCCGATGTACGTGCAGCAAGCTCAGCGCTTCGTGAGTCGCTACTGACCTTTATGCCGCAACTATCGTTACCTACATCACTACTTCCTGTTGAGCAAACTAAAGCGCTTTTTGCTGCTAACTGTTCAATGTGTCACGGCCCAAGTGGTCAAGGCGACGGCCCGCTTGCAAAAAACTTATCACCAGAGCCTACCAATTTTACCGATGAAGAACGCGCAACTAACCGCTCATTAATGGGGTTATTTGACGCTGTAAGTAACGGTATTAACGACACGCCAATGGTTGCTTTTACTCAATTTAATGAACAACAACGTTGGTCTTTAGCTTTTTATGTAGGTAGCTTGGCATTTAAAGATGTTCAAAAACCACAAAATCTAGAGCAAAACATTACCGCTTCGCAGATTGTAAACTTAAACCCTGCACAATTATCGGCAGGTCAAAGTGAAGCACAAGCTCATTACGTTAAATGGCTTCGTGGTAATCCAGAGCAACTATTTACCGGTAAAAAGAATCCGATAACGGTTACTCGCACGCAGTTACTTGCAGCACAAGCCGCGCATGCTAAAGGCAATTACTCACAAGCAAGTGATTTAGCAATTAGCGCTTACCTAGATGGCTTTGAGCTTGTTGAAAACAACTTAAATGCCTACGACGAAACACTGCGTAAAAACATCGAAGTACAACTGATGAACCTGCGCCAAACATTTAAAAACGAGAAAGATGCAGCCATCGTTGGCGAAAAAGTAAGTGCAGCGCTAGCTCAACTCGCTAAAGCAGATAGCATGCTAAACGAAACCAAACTAACTGATGGTGCACTCCTCTCAGCGAGTTTAGTTATACTACTACGCGAAGGCCTAGAAGCACTCCTCGTTATTATTGCCCTTATGACTGTACTTATTAAAACTAAACGCCAAGACGCACTTAAATATGTACATGTTGGTTGGGTAACCGCACTTATTGCTGGTGGCTTAACGTGGGCTGCGGCGCAAACATTAATAGAAATAAGTGGTGCAAGTCGCGAAGTTATGGAAGGTGCTGGTGCATTGTTTGCCGCTGTAATTTTACTTTATGTTGGCGTATGGATGCACAGTAAAACCAGTGCGCAGCAATGGCAAAAATACATCAAAGACAATATAGATAAGCGTCTTGAGTCGGGTACATTATGGGGTTTAGCAGGGCTTTCGTTTATAGCCGTATACCGTGAAGTATTCGAAACCGTACTGTTCTATCAGTCTTTATTAACGCAAAGCTCGCCTGCTCAATATTCATCTATTGCTTCGGGTTTTGCGATAGCTGTAGCAATACTGGCTATTATTACGTGGGTATTAATTAAGTACTCAATTAAATTACCGGTTGCTAAGTTTTTTGCAATTACCACTTACCTATTATTTGCACTCTCGTTTGTACTTATGGGCAAAGCCGTTATTGCATTACAAGAGGCCGACATAATAGGTATTACGCCGCTACCAATGAGCTTTGATATTGCATGGCTTGGTATAAAATCAACATGGCAAGGTATTGTGGCTCAAGTATGTGTGTTCGCTATATTTAGCTTTTATATATTTAAAAGCAAAAACCAAGAGTAATGCCTATCTGCTTAAGAGTTTAAGCTAATTGGCATAAGCAAAATACATAGTAAAAAGGCCCGCAAGGGCCTTTTTGAGTTAATTGCTTATGTATTTAGTAAAGTTGGTATTATCAAGCCCATGTATCTAAATGGGTGTTTTCGTCATCATCTACGTTAGACTTTTTTTTACTATTTTGATCATCAAGCATATTGAGCTTTTTCTTTTTTTGTAACTCACGCCTTTTTTTATTCTCTAATTCAACTTTTTCAGCGGCAGCCCCACTTTGCACACCCGCAATATGAAAAGCACTTTTTGACTCAACTTCTAGCCTAGTTATTCTTCCTAAATAAGGGATCATAATATCCATAAGTACTTCCTTATTTTTTCATTTTATTCATTAACCACTTGGTTTGAGTGATAAACAACCAATTGTTGGCGAAAATTGCGCTTATTATCTTAATATTATCGACAGTTATAACATATGCTTTAATTAAGCTAAAAAAAACTTGCCATAATATAGCTGTTTATGTTTTTATGAGTGCGAAATTTATTTAAACAGATAACAACTGCACGTTAACAAAACAACGGGCAGTTACATAGGATAAAAAATGCGCTTAAACCTGACAACAGTACATCATCACCACCATTCACCGGAATAACCTGTCAGGTCTTTCGCTGAGAGGTTATTCCTAAAAGGAACCTCTGGCGATTCAAATAACATTGATTCATTTTCGCCCTGAGGTTCCCCTCGGGGTTTTTAGTTTTTAAATTAAAGGAAAATGAATAATGAACAACAGTAATCGTCTACGTATCGCCATCCAAAAAGGCGGCCGCCTATCTAAAGATTGTCAAGATCTGCTTAAACAGTTAGGTGTTAAACTTAACCTTCGTGAACAACGCTTAATTGCACACTCAACTAATATGCCAATTGACGTACTACGTGTGCGCGATGACGATATTCCGGGTTTAGTAATGGACGGTGTATGTGACTTAGGCATAGTTGGCGAAAACGTACTTGTAGAAGTTCAAGCAGAACGTGAACGACAAGGTGTTCCAAGTGAAGTAACCAAACTTTCAAAACTAGACTTTGGTTACTGTCGTCTTGCACTTGCATGGCCACAAGAGCTTGGCGCTCGCGATAAGAGCTGGTTTGAAGGCAAACGTATTGCGACTACCTACCCAGAAATTTTAACTCAGTGGTTAAAGCGCGAAGGCATTAACGCAAGTACAGTAATGCTTACGGGTTCTGTTGAAGTAGCACCGCGTGCGGGTTTATCTGATGCAATTTGTGATTTAGTATCTACTGGCGCAACACTTGAAGCTAACGGCTTAATTCAAGGCGAAACAATTTTAGAATCAAACGCCTGTTTAATTCAAAATAAAGATCTTCAAGATGCTGACAAACTAGCACTAATCAATAAGCTTATGCCGCGCCTACGTGGTGTTAGACAAGCTAAAGAAAGCAAATACATCATGCTACACGCACCAAAGAACAAACTTGATGAAATTTGTGAAATTTTACCAGGTTCTGGTCAACCTACTCTACTTGCCCTTGCTGGTAACGATGAATACGTAGCACTTCACATGGTAAGCAGCGAAACATTATTTTGGGAAACAATGGAGCAGTTAAAAGCCTTAGGCGCTAACTCTATTTTAGTTATGCCAATTGAAAAAATGATGGAGTAAGTGCCATGCTTCGTTGGAATGAGGAATCTTCACAAGTACAAGCAGCGGCGCTAATGCGCCCTGCAGTTTCTGCCAGTGCCAAGGTTGAAGCTATATGCAAAACTATTTTAGCTAACGTAAAAGAGCAAGGCGATGAAGCCTTACTTAGCATGGCTAAAGAGTTTGATAATAGATCTAACCCTCGCTTATGTGTTCCGCTTGATGAAATTAACGCATCAGAGCAAGCACTAAGTGCAGAGCTTAAATACGCAATTGATACTGCTTATGCAAACGTTAAACGTTTTCACGAAGCGCAATTGCCAAAAGATATTAAATTATCGACCCAACCAGGCGTTGTATGTGAACTGAAATATCAAGCCATCGAAGCAGTCGGTATTTATGTACCCGGTGGCAGTGCTCCACTGCCATCGTCGGTTATTATGCAGGGTGTATTAGCGCAGTTAAGCGGCGCAAAAACCGTTGTACTTGCTACACCGGTACAAGGTGATAAAGCGATTAACCCTGCTATTTTATATGCAGCTAAGTTATGTGGCATTACTACTTTAATAGAAAGTGGTGGCGCAGGCGCAATTGCAGCAATGGCTTATGGCACCGAATCGGTTCCTAAAGTGAACAAAATATTTGGTCCAGGAAATAGCTTTGTAACAATGGCTAAACAGCTCGTTGCGCAAACTATTCCAGGTATGGCAATTGATATGCCAGCAGGTCCGTCTGAAGTACTTGTTATTGCAGATGAACGTGCAAACCCAGAATTTATAGCCGCCGATTTACTCTCACAAGCAGAGCACGGTGCAGACTCGCAAGTTATTTTATTATGTAACAGCGAGAGTATTATAGAACAAACTCAGCAGGCACTTACACGCCAGTTAGCTAATTTGAGCCGCAAAGAAACAGCCGAGCAAGCGCTCGCTAATTCTTCACTTATTTTAGTTGATTCAATTGAGCAAGCATTTGATGTATCGGCGCAATACGGACCAGAGCACTTAATTTTACAACTAGGCGATGCAACACCATACCTAGATAAGGTTAAAAACGCAGGCTCAGTATTTGTAGGTGACTACACGCCAGAATCAGCGGGCGATTACGCATCGGGTACTAACCACGTGTTACCAACCTATGGTTACAGTGCAACATATTCTAGCTTAAACTTACTTGATTTTTTTCGTACATACACAGTGCAAACAATTACCAAAAGTGGTTTAACACAGCTTTCGAAAGCTATTTTACCACTTGCAGATGCAGAAGGCCTTGATGCCCACGCTAATGCGGTTTCAATTCGTTTAGAGGCAATTAAAAATGAGCAATGAGAGCGCACAAGCGTCTAGCTTATTACCTAAGAATATTGCAGCCCTTGCTGCATACAGCTCTGCAAAAAGTGAAAAGCTAACCGGTACTACGTGGCTCAATGCTAACGAAAGCCCTTATGCTAAAAATCTTGAACTGAGTATTGAAGATTTAAATCGCTACCCTGATCCACAACCGCAACTGGTTATTGACAGGTACGCCGCTTATACAGAGCTTGAAAGCGAAAATATATTAATGACGCGCGGCGCAGATGAAGGCATTGAGCTTTTAGTGCGCACATACTGTGAGCCAGCTAAAGATAGTATTGCGCTATTTTTACCAACCTACGGTATGTACAAAGTAACCGCCGATACACACAACGTTGGTATTAACGCGCTTACCCAAGAATTATTATTAAGTGGCAGTGCTGACGAAATAGTTGCAGCTGTTGGCAGCTCAAAACTGGTATTTATTTGTAACCCAAATAATCCAACGGGCAGCCTAACACCACTTGATAAAGTAAAAGCGATTACAACAGCGCTTATGGGTAAAGCACTGGTTATTGTTGATGAAGCCTATATAGAGTTTTGCCCAGAGCAAAGCGCTACTAAACTTATTAATGAGTTTAGTAATGTAGTGGTTTTGCGTACGCTTTCTAAAGCCTTTGCGTTGGCAGGCCTCAGAACAGGCTTTACCCTTGCACAAGCAGCAACTCTTGCGCCAATTCGTAAAGTCATTGCGCCGTATCCGGTATCAGGTGTTGTAGCAAGTATTGCAGCGCAAGCAATTGCACCCGATGCAATTACATCAATGCGCCGCCAAGTGACTATTTTAAATAGCTTAAAAGCTAAATTAGTAGATTGGCTAAACGCCTCCCCTGCTGCATTAAAAATTCTCACTGGTGAAGGTAACTTTGTTACTTTAAAATTAGCCGATAAAAACTATTTTAAAATTGCACTTGAGCAAGGTTTGGTTATGCGCGCTTTTACGCTATACGGTGAAGACGACTGGCTACGAATTTCAATTGGCAGTGAACAAGAACTTGAACAAGTAAAAATTTGGTTAGATGGCTTACAAACGCCAGCTTCCACAGCATCTTTAGCAGGAAACGAAGTATCATGAGTAACCCCTATTTATTTATCGACCGCGACGGCACTATCATTGAAGAGCCAATTACCGACAAACAGGTAGATAGCCTTGAAAAGCTAGCATTTTTACCTGGCGTTATCCCTGCGTTATTACAATTACAAGCTGCAGGTTACCGTTTAGTTATGGTATCTAACCAAGATGGTTTGGGCACAGATAGCTTCCCGACTGCTGACTTTGATATTGCACAAGACAAAATGATGGACATAATGCAAAGCCAAGGCATTAGCTTTGACGAAGTATTAATTTGCCCTCACTTTAACGAGCAAAACTGCGATTGCCGTAAACCTAAAACAGGCTTACTTACCGAGCTTATGCGCTCAGGCAAAGTAGACTTAGCGCGCTCTTTTGTTATTGGCGACCGTGAAACTGATATTGGCCTTGCTCAAAACTTATGTTGTGAAGGTATTTTATACGACGGCGATTGGAGTGCGATAGTAACTAAATTGACCACTGCAAACCGCGAAGGTCGTGTTACACGCAATACCAAAGAAACCCAAATTGATGTGGCAATAAACCTAGATCAAACTAAAAATGGCAGCATAGACACCGGACTTGGCTTTTTTGATCACATGCTTGATCAAATTCGCACGCACGCAAACATTGGTTTAAACATTAAAGCCAAAGGCGATTTACACATAGACGAGCACCACCTGGTTGAAGACATTGGTATTGCTCTTGGTGTTGCACTTAAACAAGCCCTAGGTACTAAATCGCAAATTGCACGCTATGGTTTTGCTCTTCCTATGGATGAGTGTAAAGCTGAAGCACAAATTGATTTATCGGGTCGTGCATCGTTTGTATTAAACGCTAACTTTAGCCGCGAAAAAGCCGGTGATTTAGACGTACAAATGGTTGAGCACTTTTTCAAAAGCTTAAGTGATAACGCCGCTATTAGCCTTATTTTATCGGTAAGCGACGGGAACTGCCATCACCAAGTAGAAGGCTTATTTAAAGCGTTTTCACGTGCACTTCGTATGGCAGTAGCACAAGACACGACCCAACAAACAGCCAGCTCTAAGGGATGTTTATGATTGCCATAATTAATACCGGTTGTGCCAATATAAATTCAGTACGTTTTGCGTTTGAACGCTTAGGGCAAACGCCAACAGTAATTACATCACCAGAGCAATTAGCGGGTTTTGAGCGCGCTATATTGCCAGGTGTAGGTCACGCGTCGGTTGCCATGAAACGCCTAGTCGATAACGGCTGGCAACAAGCTATAAATGAATACCAGCGCCCGCTTATGGGTATTTGTTTAGGTATGCAGTTACTGTGCGAAAGCACCGAAGAAGGTAACGTACAGTGCCTAGGTAAAATACCAGGGCAAGTAAAAGCGCTTGATGTAGGCAATTTAACGTCGCCGCATATGGGTTGGAATAACTTAAGCGTTAATAAAGAGCATGCATTAACTAAAGGGCTGACGCTCGATGAGCAAGTGTATTTTGTTCACAGCTTTGCGCACACCGTAAACGACGCCACACTAGTGAGCGGCGAATATGGTCAAACCTTTTCAGCCATTGTTGCTAAAGACAATTACGCGGGCATGCAATTTCACCCAGAGCGCAGCGCAAAAGTTGGCGCACGTTTATTACAAAATTTTGTTGATTGGCAGTTATAAGCTGCCCATTAACTAACAAAAAAGAGATTATTTGTGATTATTCCAGCATTAGACGTATTACAAAATCAAATTGTGCGCTTGTACCAAGGTAAATACGACACAGCACAGTTTTACCCTTTCGAACTTGGCGCGCGTTTAAAAGAATACGCCGACAGCGGCGCAGGTAAACTACACCTTGTTGATTTAGAAGGTGCACGCGATCCAAGTAAAAAGCAGTGGAAACATATTCAAGCTGCAACCAAAGCACTTAACGTACCGTACCAAGTGGGCGGCGGTATTCGCTCAGAGCAAGACGTGAGCGATTGGCTAAAAGCCGGTGCAAACCAAGTGGTTATTGGTTCTATGGCAGTTGAAAAGCGTGAACAGGTTAAAGCTTGGATTGAAAAGTTTGGCGCTGAGCACTTTGTAATTGCCCTTGATGTTAATAAAACAGAGTCCGGTTGGGCGCCTGCAACCCATGGTTGGTTAAATGAATCTGAGTTTGGGCTATTTGAACTTATTGATTTTTATGTTGAGCTGGGCATTATTGATTTTTTATGCACGGACATCAGTAAAGACGGCACCATGACAGGCCCTTCATTTGAACTATACGAAGACCTAGTAAAGCACAACGCTGATATTAAAGTACAAGCCTCAGGTGGTGTGAGTTCGTTGGATGATATTAAAAAGCTAAACGAACTTGGTGTGGGCGGCGTAATTTTGGGTAAATCTTTATTAGATGGTGCCTTTAGCGTAGAAGAGGCGCTTAAATTAAGCTAAACAGATAGGTCTAAGCAGCTAAATCAAAAAAGGCACAGGTGCGAGCGCATCTGTGCCTTTTTTGTATAAAACAATCAGTTTATTTATGCTTACCCGGCAACATAGAGCCTAATACGCCATCTTGCTTTATTAAACCATGGTAAAGCGCGGCACTAACATGCATAAAAATAAACAATAAAAATGCATAAGCAATAAACCCATGTGCTTCACGGAAAAAAGCATATAGTTCAATATCTTTACTTACTAGGCTAGGCAAAGTAAATAAACCAAAAAAGCTCACATGGCGGCCATCAGCGCTTTGCATTAACCAGCCTGAAATCGGCATTAAAATCATAGATGCATATAAACCCACTTGGGTTAAATGCGCTGCTAATGCCTGAGCTTTAGGCACACTGGGTGGTAATGCAGGGCTGGTGGTGACTAGTTTATTGATTAATCTAATAGCAACTAACACTAACGCTAAAACACCAAACGACTTATGCAGCGCAATGGCCTCTACTTGCCAAACCGCTAAACTTTGCACCATCGACAGACCAAGAAATAACATAGAAAGTATGATTAATGCCATCGCCCAGTGAATAAGCATACTCGACGCTGAGTATTTATTAATTGTTTTCATTCGATATTTCCTGTTATTAATTATTTAAAAGTACTTCTTTAGCACGACGACGAAATGACTCAGCATAAGCCGCGCCACGGGCACGTAATATAGGATCGGCGCTTGGCTCTATCCCTGTAGGAAGTACCAAGGGATCAAAGTTCATATCAGCACACACGCCTCCTTCTTGCGCCTGAAGGCTTGAGATAACTAATGTGCCTGCGTTAATTGTTTTGCGTGATTGTGGCCATAAAACAGTTGGGTTATTTTCATCATCTTCAGCGGTTGCAAAGCTAAACAGCATGTCGAATTTAACGGGGGCTTGTGCTACTTGATCTTTAAGTTGTAGCTGCAATGCATCGACTGAATCATTATTAAGTGGTTGAATGTTTTCATCATTTAATTGTGGTTTAGCAATCCAGCGTACGGCGTGCTTTTTACCGTGTTCATCAACCAAATAAAAAGCGTTAATGCTGTGGTATTGCTCAGTGGCAAAACTGCTGGTTGGTTTGTAACTGGCTTTCCAGTTATTAAATGCGGCACTTTCTGGATGCGCAGCAAAAAAGGCTTTAATTTTTTCAGGGCTGCGTTTTTTGGTTACCGGATCAGGGGATAGCGCTTGTAACTGTTTAAAAAACGCATCTGGCGTCGCTACAGCCATAACTGGAGGCGTATTCATTGCCACGCGCCATTCTTGGTTATCATCGGTAGTTATAGAAAACGCTAAACTGCGCACCGGTGCTTTTAAATCAGGCGCGGTTGGGTTATTCCCTGCAATAGAAAAACGGCCAACAAAAGGAGTGGCGCCTAAATCAAATACCTTGGCTTGTGAATATATAGCAAGCTCACCGGTAGACTCAAAAGACCCCGCTAAACAAATACCTTTAGCGTGAGCACGACGAAAACCCGCATGGGCTTGATCACCTTGTTGTAAATTAACAAAACGCTGCGCAGTAACCGCATCGCTGTTAAAAGCGCCGGTAAAATATAAAATCGTCAGTGCAAATAAAGTGATTATTGCAATTAAGGTGATTTTTTTACTCATGGTAGGATTAGACCTCGTATGATTATTTTCATGATGATTATGTTTGGAATTTTTCATAGTTTTAATTACGTCTTTAAATTAATGGCTAACCATTACTGAGATATGCTTTAGATCGGATAGCTTTTATTTAGTTATACCTGTCTCTTATACACACT
>NZ_PJAV01000139.1:0-67058 GCF_002836695.1 Pseudoalteromonas sp. 78C3 | reverse complement strand
ACGCTCACTTTTTGAATTTATCTTATTAAATTTTAACTTTTTTATTTATTTTTAGAGGTTTATTGACTAACTTTTAAATTACTATCGTAACGTTACAAAAATAATAAAGGATGAACAAGTCACTCATGTTACAAAAAAGTCTTTCTAAGAAGCTACTGACTAGCGTTTTATCCGTCTATTTTTTGCTTACCTTTGTAGTGACCTGTGGACAAGTGCTTGCTGAATACGTCAATACTAAAGACTATATTCGCGATGAACTTAGTACCTTACAAAAAACCTTTAGTCGCAGCTTAACACGTGCAATTTGGGAGCTTAATACCAAGCAAACAATTACAACAGCAGAAGGTTTACTCGCCATTCCCATGATTGAAGGGATTATTGTTCGAGACGACAGCGGCGAAATTATTTCACAGCTAGGGCGCTCTCTTGATATACATAAGCTATATAACCAACAGTTAGTACAAGAAGAGGTTATTTTAGAAGACGCAAAATCGGGTTTATTTGGTTATACCTTTCCACTTATTTTTGAATTCTCAGGTCGTGCTACTCAAGTTGGTGACGTTACCTTATTCTCAAGTCGAGAAGTTGTTTTTAGCCGCATTATGGTATCAATCTACTTTTTGATTGGTAATGCGATGATTAAAACCACCTTTTTGATCATCTTATTTTTAATGGCATTTAGAAAACTTCTTACAGACCCTTTAGCAGAACTCACTGAGCAACTAGAAAATTTAGAACTAGACGAGCTAGAAGGTCAACATATAGAAATAGAAACAGAAGAACATAATGAACTAAAAGTGATGGAGCAGTCATTTAACAAACTAATAGATAAAGTGGTTCAGTATAGAAAAGAGCTTGAACACACCCAAAAAGAACTCATTATAAGTAACGAAAAGCTTGATCAACACAACATACAACTTGAACAAGACGTAGCCCGTAAAACATCCAACTTAAGCCAAGCAATGATGGATTTACAGCAGCAAAAATACGAACTCGAAAAGCAAAAAATTGTCCTCACCGAAGAAGTAGACTTACGCCGCAGCACAGAGCAAGAGTTAATTACAAAGCAAACTGAATCTCAGCGCTATATAGAAGAGTTAAGCCTTGCACAGGAACGTTTACTAGGCACAGAAAAAATGGCTGCGCTAGGCGGACTTGTGGCAGGTATTACACACGATATAAATACCCCTATTGGAATAGGTGTAACGGCGATATCATTTTTACAAGAACGCTTAAATAAACTCGAAAATGCTTATACCGAAAAAACACTTTCGCCAAAAGCACTAGAAGAATTCATTAACGAAGCAAAGCAAAGCACAAGCTTACTAACCACTAACTTAGATAGAGCTTCGGAGCTTATAGCTAGTTTTAAACAAATAGCGGTCGATCAAGCCAGTGAAGCAGTAAGAACCATTAACTTTAAAGATTACACTAACGAAGTAATACGCTCACTGCACCCAAAACTAAAAAAGACATCCCATACTATAAAATTAGAATGTCCTGATGATTTAGTTTTAAATCTCCCTGCAGGGGCTATAAGCCAAATTTTTACTAACCTAATTATGAACTCACTTATTCATGGCTTTGAAGGTAAAAGCAACGGTGTAATGGATATTAAAATAAGCGCTGATGACACTAACTTAACTATTGATTACAAAGATGACGGTAACGGTGTTACCAACGAGCAATTAAAAAAATTATTTGACCCATTTTTTACTACCAAACGCGATGAAGGTGGTAGCGGATTAGGCACCCATATAATGCTTAATTTGGTCAAGCAAACCCTTAGTGGCTCTATTGATGCAACGAGTGAACCGGGCAAAGGTCTGCGTTACTATATTCAATTTCCGAAGAACATGGCTAAGCCACTGCCTATTTTTGATAAATATGAATAAATAAAAGTATATGCATTAAATTATTAGTAACAAATCAGTCATTTCGAGATACTGTTTTTATTGCTATGATTGTACAAATTTTTCAAATGGATCAATTCCCCTATGTGGTTTAGTAACCTTATTTGTTACCGCTTTAAGCAAGACGTTTCATATACTCAAGAAGACTTTGATAAAGCATTAGAGCAAGATTTATTTCGCCCATGTACTGGTCAAGAGCTTGCAACATTTGGTTGGACAAAAGCGTTTGGAAAACATGGCGATACGCTATCGCATTTTTCTCAAAAAAGTATTCTAGTTTGCGCTAAACGCGAAGAAAAAGTACTCCCTGCTTCTGTTATTAATGAACTAGTTGCTGAGAAAATTGATCTGATAGAAGCTGAAGAAAACCGCCCAGTTAAAAAGAAAGAAAAAGACGAATTAAAAGAAAACATTCTTCATACTCTTCTACCTCAAGCATTTAAAAAGTCGAGCTTACAATTTGCCTTTATTGACCAAGAAAACGGTTGGGTTGTTGTAAATAGTGGCAGCTTTAATAAAGCAGAAGAGCTACTAGCACTACTTCGTAAATCGTTAGGAACGCTTCCGGTTGTACCTGCGTTTGCTAACTACGACCTAGATGTATTTTTAACTGATTGGTTAACTAACTTTAGTACACCAGAAGGTTTTGCTATTGGCTCAGATGCTGAACTTGAAGAAGCAGACGACAGCGGCGCACAAGTAAAACTTAAAGGTCATGACCTATCGTGTGATGAAGTTAAATCGCATTTAGAAAGTGGTAAACGCGTAACTAAACTTGCACTTGATTGGCAAGAGCGTCTTAAGTTTATGCTGCAAAACGATGGCTCTATCAAACGTTTAAGCTACTCTGAAACTCTAAAAGAAGAAAACGCAGATATTCCTAAAGAAGATATGGCTTTAAAACTTGATGCTGACTTTATTTTAGCTTCTGAAGAAATAAAGCAATTACTTGAAGAACTAACTGCAGGTTTAGGTGACGTTGAAGATTTAGAAAAAGCGTAAATACCATAGTGCCTACCTGCATAAATATTTAAGCAATTTAACAAATTAAATAGCATATAAGCAGGTTGGTATAACAGATAAAAATCCGATAGCAGTAAACTGCTATCGGATTTTTTTATGAAATTTAGAAGCACTTATTTATATCTAAACCGCGAACAGTATTTAGCTAACGATCGACGTATTAAAACCTAAGGTAATCATCTTTTAAGTAGGAGATTACAGCATGGTTCAAAGGTTCATCAAGGTAAGTTATGTAGAGTGATATGAGATTATCTATATACGCTTCAAGCTGGACTGCACAAAAACTGAAGCTTTTGATTTTAATTAAAACCATTAACTTACTTTGTGCAGATAACTTATTTTAGCTTTTAGCGTCTTCAACTTTAGGTTGGCGATATATTTTTATAATGTGATATAAATTTACAAGCGACAATAAGCCGTTGGTAAAAATAACAGGCACTGCGCCAATGGCAACACCGTATGCAGTAAATACAATACAACCAAACATGTTGTACCAACGTAGTTTTACTACATCTGTCATTGTTAACGATGCAACTAATAAAGCTGATGCAATATAACCTAAATATTCCCAACTCAATTGTTCTCTCCTAGCCTTTAGGTTAGCATTACATGTACTGCTATCTTATGGCACTTGTAAGTATTGCAAAGTTACAACAAAATAAAAAAGCTAACCTGCTTAAAAAACCTGAAAAAGTTTGCCGGAAAATACCAGCAAATTCTTAAATCATTACACGGGAAATGAAGGTAAAATAATACTCTTAGCAAAGCTAATAATATTAGTAGCAAGTTAGCGTAAATTCTTAGTGTCTTAATGCTATCGTCATTAAGATGTAATAAATAGGACAAATGTCCGAAGAGCACATTGATGTTTCAATACCATTTTTCTAGTTACCTTGTTGATCAGCTTTTAACCTTTGCCGGTAGCAGCTATCAACAATCAAAAAAAGAAGTTCTGATCCATCAAGATCAGCCTTTAAGCAAGCTTGTGCTTGTACGCAGTGGCACTGTGTCGTTTAGTTACGACGTAGGTAATGGACGACGCCTGCTGTTAGGACAATTGGATTGTAACAACACCCTTATTGGTGAAATAGAAGCGCTAAATAATAATCCATGTATTTATACGGTAACGTGCTTTAGCGATGTCACTTATAACCTTATTGAATTAAGGCATTGGCGTGCTCTACTGCTTGAGAAACCAGAACTAAGCTTATACACCGCACAAACTATTGCGGCTAAGTTTCAGGAAAACCAAAAAATCAATTTAGATAAGTTATTACTACCACTTAGCTATAACATAGCTAAAGATTGCTTACTAAGGGCCGAGAACAACAACCCTACGCTACTTAGAGCCTACCCAACTGTAAATGCTGAAGCCGAACGCTTTGCTACCACTGAGCGAGCTTACAGACGTGTTGTTACAGAACTTGTAGAAAAAGGCTTGGTACTTAGAAGTAACGATGGCTTACAAGCAGTCGATATACCAAAACTAAGTGAGTACGTAGATAGCTTTGCTCAGCTTTAATACCAATCTGCTTATATATGGGTCTATTTAACGTCAAGAAAATTACGCTAGAATTAGGCGAAAATTTTTGTATCTAGTTGTTCTAAATATAAAATTTTTAACGACGTTATAGTGCAATTTAATTCGTTAAATTGGTCAAAGATTTATGCAGGTTGGTATAAACTAAATTTCACTCATAAAAAAAGGCCTTAACGGCCTTTTTTTATTTATGCAAATTACTAATTACTTCTCTAGCAAAATGTCATGAATTTTCGCAAGATCAGATTTACCAGCAATAATTTCATCCGGTGTTAAACCCGATAGTTCATGCGGGAACACTAGCCACTCTTCAGATTCATGAATATAATAATCTGGAACAGTGTCTACTTTTGAGTTTTTTGGCTTGTAGTACGGGCATGCAATACGAATATCACGTGGCAAGTTTAAGCGCATAAGCTCTGAAAGCTTTTCTTTTAATGCAACAATACTACGACCTGAGTCAAATACATCATCAACAATTAATAATGAATCACCTGCATTTGCGTTCTCTACAATGTAATGTAAGCCGTGTACTTTAATTTCTTTCGACTGTTTACCAATACCGTAATAAGACGATGTACGTACTGCAATGTGGTCAGTCTCAATGCCTTTGTAATCGTAATATTCTTGAACAGCAATACCGATCGGTGCACCACCTCGCCAAATACCAATAATAAAATCAGGACGAAAGCCATCTTGGTATACTTGTGCCGCTACGCGGAACGAATCTTCAAGCAGCTGTTGAGCTGTGATGTAGCACTTATCTGACATAATTAGAAACCCCAGTGGTGGATATAAGATTTGAGCGCAGCTTAGAGTTAAGCAAAAATTAAACTCAAACAGGTATTGGCGACTGATTTTACCGTAAATGAAATAAAATTGCTTGCCTGTAAATTAAAAAATAGGCACCCAAGGGTGCCTATTTTTAGCGTAAAAAGCGTAATTTAGTAAATATTATGCTTTTTCTTGTAAAGTACGAGCAACTGTACGCATACCTTGAGTTGTTGCACCCGCTGCCCATTGACTTGTACTGCCCATGTTAAATGCAGCCGCTAAATCTATGTGTACCCAGCCTTTGCCATCGTTTGGCACAAAGCGCGATAAAAAGCCTGCAGCATTCGATGCACCGCCATAACCGCCACCTTTTTGTGCACGGCTATTTGCCGTATCAGCATAAGGAGATGGGCAGTTTTGTTGATGCCATTTTTCAAGAGGAAGTGGCCAAGCAGCTTCCATTTCTTGAGATGCAAAACTCTCAACTTCACGTACAAGTTCTTTATCAAGTGCAAATAATGCATTGTACTCTTGGCCAACAGCAACAAGCGCTGCGCCAGTTAGTGTTGCTGCATCAATAATAAGTGGAGCGCCAGTCTCACCTGCGGCCATTAGGCCATCTGCAAGTACTAAGCGACCTTCAGCATCCGTGTTTACAATTTCAACTGTCGTGCCATTTTTATAAGTAAGAATGTCACCTAATTTGTATGCATGACCCGAAATTAAGTTCTCAGCACAACATAAAAACAGTTTAATACGTTTTTCAATACCACGGTTAATAGCCAATGCTAAACCTGCAGTTACTGTTGCAGCGCCGCCCATGTCGCACTTCATACCAAGCATACCTTCGCTTGATTTAATTGAGTAACCACCTGAGTCAAACGTAATACCTTTACCTACAAGCGCTGCACTTACTGGTGCATTTTCGTCGCCTGTTGGGTTGTAATCAAGCTCAAGCAATACTGGCGGGCGAACACTACCGCGACCAACAGCATGAATACCAATCCACTGTTGTTCTAGTAACGCATCACCTTTAATAATTTGGTAACTTACATGCTCAGGCGCTAATGATTGAATAAACTCAGCCGCTTTTTCAGCAAGGCTTTCTGGGTAAATATCATCGGCAGTCCCGTTAACCATTTCACGTGCCCAAATTGCTGACGTTTTTAAGTGAGCAAGTTCTTTAATATCTGATTGTGCGTTATCAACAAACTCAACACCATTTAACGATTTTGGTGTTACAAAGCCTTGATAAAAAGCCCACTGGCTTTCTGTACACCAAGCATCGCCTGCTAATTCAACGTTTTTAATACCTTGGATTGCAATAGTACGACCAGCTTTTTGAACATTTTTCAATGTTTCTTGCTCAGACAAATGAACAGTTGCACCGCGCTCATTAAAAGACAATGACGCATTATCGCCCCAATGACTCGCTGCTGCTTGTTCGCTTAGTTGAACAACAAATTTTTCACTCATGTTAGAATACCCTTGCACTTAAATGTGCCACCGAGTTTACTATAGAGCGCTTAAGTTCCCAACAGCTTGAGATAAATAACATAAACCACACTGCTGTGCAGTATTTACGCTTTGGAAGTTATCATGAAGTACACGCCAACTCTGCAACCTGCCACCTTATTAAAACGCTACAAACGCTTTTTAGCTGATTTACAATTAAGTGATGGCAGTGAATTTACCGCCCACTGTGCTAATACAGGTAAAATGACGGGATGCGCAGAGCCGGGTTTTGCTGCTTTTTATTCAACAAGCGATAACGCAAAACGAAAATACCCGCATTCATTAGAGCTTACGCAAAATAACTTATCGCAGCTTATTTGTGTAAATACAGCGGTGGCCAATAAAGTAGTAGAAGAAGCAATAAACAATAATGTGATAAGCGAGCTACTCGACTACAGTCAATTGCAAAGCGAAGTAAAGTATGGCAGCGAAAACAGCAGAATCGACTTTTTACTCACAGACGAAAATAAGCCTGATTGCTACGTAGAAGTTAAATCAGTCACATTATTAAGCGAAGATGCACCACAAAGCGGGCAAGGCTACTTTCCTGATGCGCAAACACTGCGCGGACAAAAGCATATTCGCGAACTAATAGAAATGATCGAACAAGGCCACCGAGCAGTATTACTGTTCGCTGTTTTGCATGAAGGAATAAATACAGTAAGTGCAGCTGCGCATATTGATAAAAAATACGCCACGCTATTAAGCCAAGCAATAATAGCCGGCGTTGAAGTATTAGCATACAAGGCCACAATTTCTGCTAATGAAGTTTTACTTCATAAAAAAATAGTATTTGCACAATAGTGTATTAAACCAAGGGATTGAACTAAGCGTAATTTGCAAAATAAGCAAAGTACTCAAATTAAAAAAAGTTATACAAAGTGAATTATAAAAATTAACTTGTTTTTAAAGCTTTTGCCCACATAACAAGGCAAGTTTTAGAAAGCGAATATGTGAATTAATTGAAAGTGTAAATAGACTATTAATACACTTTTTACTCAGTAAGCATGGTTGAAGCTAATTCGATTAATTAAAAATAAATTTGCCTAGGATATAAGATTCTGTTATTTATACCGCCGGCTAATGCTGAGGCATTAAATTAAGGATTTAGGAGAGAGTTATGCCAGACCAAAAGAAACATGGTTTATTGGCTCAAGCCGGTTTAGAACCATACCAAGAAAAACCAGGCGAAGAGTACATGAATGATGCACAACGTGCTCATTTTAGAGCGATTTTAGAAACTTGGCGTAATGATTTACGTAACGAAGTTGATCGTACTAAATCACACATGCAAGACGAAGCTGCTAACTTTCCTGACCCAGTTGACCGCGCTGCACAAGAAGAAGAGTTCTCTTTAGAACTTCGTACTCGTGACCGCGAACGTAAATTAATCAAAAAAATTGAAAAAACAATTAATTTGATTAAAGAAGATGATTTTGGCTTTTGTGAGTCTTGTGGCATCGAAATTGGCATACGTCGCTTAGAAGCACGTCCTACTGCCGATTTATGCGTAGACTGCAAAACACTTGCAGAAATCAAAGAAAAGCAATCTGGACGCGGCTAATTAATACTTATTAATTAGTTATGTCTCCTACAGCCGTTACTGCGCCTATGCGTAAATATCGCGGTCGTTTTGCACCGTCTCCTTCTGGGCCATTACATTTTGGCTCACTTGTAGCGGCTGTGGGTAGTTATCTAGATGCAAAAGCTAACCAAGGAGATTGGTTAGTTCGTATAGAAGACATTGACACTACGCGCGTGGTTAAAAACGCCGACTCCGATATTCTTAATACCTTACATGCCTACGCCCTTCACTGGGACGAACCTGTTGTATATCAAACGCAGCGTCTGCCTTTATACCAAGATATTACCCACTCACTTTTAAAACAAAACCTTGTTTATGGTTGCACCTGTACTCGCAAACAAATAAAAGCCATTGGCGGTATTTATCAGGGGCATTGCCAAGCACTTAATCATAATACTCAATCCGGTGCGCTTCGCTTAGTTCAGCAACATCCAACGACTCAATTTAATGATTTAATTCAAGGTGATATAACGGTAAATAGCGCCCTTTCCCATGAAGATTACTTAATTAAACGCAGCGATGACTTATTTGCATATCAACTTGTTGTGGTCGTCGATGATATTGCTCAAGGGATTAATCGAATTGTAAGAGGTGCTGATTTAATTGAGCCAACCGCACGGCAAATTAGTTTGTTTAAACAACTCAATAGCCCTGTTCCTGAATTTGCTCATTTACCTTTAGCGGTTGCCAAGCCTGGTTTCAAATTGTCTAAACAAAATTATGCTCCCGCCATTAGCAAACAAAATCCAAAGCCTGCTTTAATTAGTGCATTTGAATTTTTAGGGTTGCCTGTTATAGCTGATTTAATCGATTTAAATATTGAACAATTAATCGCTTGGGGAATTAAAAACTTTAGCTTAAAACAGGTACCACAAGTATCCGAAATACAAATTTCTCAGCATCCACGTAGTCAGAAAGTCCAATTTACACATTTAAGTAAATAAAATAGCTAAAAACGGCTTAATTTCAACACATCAACTTAATTTTTAAACCCTGCTGGTATATGATAGCCGCCTAAATATATGCTAATTACGTCAAACAGCTTGTACTGGGCTATAACCGCCCCATTTGCTGTAACTTTTGATTGCGATGCAGAGTCAATCACACCTTCTAGGAGACAGACTATTATTTCCAAGCTTTTTCAATTTTGCCGACAAATAATCGGCCCGAATACCAGTGCCGAAAGCGCTTCTGTAAGCAGTGAGCCTATTGTTGTCACTCGTGGTGAGCATGGTATTTCTCGCAAACAATTTAGCCCAAATGCAATCAAAGTATTATACCGCTTAAAAGACGGTGGCTACGATGCCTACCTTGTTGGTGGTTGTATTCGCGATATATTGTTAGGCCAACAGCCAAAAGATTTTGACGTAGTTACTAATGCAACGCCAGATCAAGTAAAAAAACTATTTAGAAACTGTCGCCTTATTGGTCGTCGCTTTCGTTTAGCACATATTGTATTTGGCCGTGAAATTATTGAAGTGGCGACTATGCGTGGCCACCACGAAGCGCAAGAAGACAAAAATCAAATAAGCCAATCAAGCGATGAAGGCCAATTACTACGAGACAACGTATTTGGCAGTATTGAAGAAGATGCAGAACGCCGCGACTTTTCAATCAATGCACTTTATTACTCAATCAAAGATTTTAGTATTCACGATTACGCCAACGGCTTAGCGGCAATTAAAGCTAAACAAATTGAGCTAATCGGCGACCCTGAAACGCGTTACCGCGAAGACCCTGTTCGTATGTTACGTGCAGTTCGCTTTGCTACTAAACTTGATATGAGCATTGCGCCTAAAAGTGAAAAGCCAATTAGTGAGCTTGCAAGTTTGCTTGATAACATTCCGCCGGCACGTTTATTTGAAGAAATTCTTAAGCTGTTTTTAAACGGCAAGGCCGAAGCTAACTTTTTAATGCTGCGTAAATACGGCTTATTCCGCTCACTGTTTCCTGAGCTTGATAAAATCTTAGATAAAAATCCAAGTGGCTTAGAACACACGCTTATTCAGCAAATGTTTCAAAATACCGACAAACGTATTAATGCAGATAAAAAAGTAACACCAGCGTTTATTTTTGCCGCACTACTTTGGTTCCCACTGCTTGAACGTACTAAAAAGATTCAAAGCCAAGAGCAACTACCTGAGTACGATGCTTTCGCACAAGCAATGAATAAAGTACTAAGCGATAACTCACAACACATTGCGGTTCCTAAACGCTTTACTTTAGGTGCTCGCGATATTTGGCATATTCAGCACCGTTTGGATAAACGAGCAGGCCAACGTGCTTACAGACTAACGCAGCAACCTCGCTTTAAAGCCGCCTACGACTTTTTACTCTTACGCGTAGACGCAGGCGAAACACAGCATACTGAGCTTGCCCAGTGGTGGACACAATATTTAAGCCAAGATATAAACGGCCAAAAAGAGATGGTTAAAAACTTAGGTCACCAAGGTGGTCCTAAGCCGCGAAAGCGCCGTCGACCGACTAAAAAGCCAGCTGAGTAATAACATGTACTGTGTTTATTTGGGTTTAGGTGCCAACCTAAACTCACCAAAAGAGCAGCTTGATAACGCGGTAATCGCGCTTAAAAAGCTGCCTAATTGTGAATTTATAAACGTATCGCATTACTATGCAAGTAAGCCTATGGGCCCACAAGATCAACCAGACTATATCAATGCAGTAGCGTGCATTAAAACGACCCTTGAGCCAGAGCAATTACTTGATTTAACGCAACGTATTGAACTTGAGCATGGTCGAGTAAGAAAGGCTGAGCGTTGGGGTCCACGCACTCTTGATATAGATACTCTATTATTTGATGATCAAATTATAAATACGGTGCGCTTAACTGTGCCTCATTATGGTTTGAATAATCGCGAGTTTGTGGTTTATCCACTATTAGAGCTTGCACCTGAACTTATTTTACCAAGCGGCATTGCATTAAAAACCATTGCAAATAACTTACCGCTCAACGACTTACAACAATTACCTCTGTAATTAACCTAGGCTTTTGCCTGCGAGGATATTATGTCTAAAATAACCGTTTCTACTTTAAATAAAATGAAAGCAGAAAATAACAAAATTACTGCATTAACAGCCTATGACGCTAGTTTTGCAAAGTTATTTCATGATAACGGCGTTGAAGTTATTTTAGTGGGCGACTCTTTGGGCATGGTACTACAAGGCGGCGATGACACCCTTGGCGTAACCAATCAAGATATTGCATATCATACCCGCTGTGTACGCGCTGGTAGCCGCGAATTATTTGTAATTGCTGACTTACCTTTTATGACCTACTCAAGCGTAAGTGATACTTGTAAAAATGCAGCTGAGCTTATGCGCGCTGGCGCAAACATGATTAAACTTGAAGGCGGAGAGTGGCTTTACGAGAGTATTAAAACGCTTACTCAACAAGGTATTCCAGTTTGTGGGCATTTAGGCCTTACACCACAGTCAGTACATGTATTTGGTGGCTTTAAAATACAAGGTCGCGAAGAAGACAAAGCACAAAAAATGATTGATGACGCAAAAGCACTAGAAGCTGCTGGCGCACAATTATTAGTACTTGAATGTATTCCAAGTGCACTGGCAAAACGCATTACAGACGCTCTAAGTATCCCAACAATTGGTATTGGTGCGGGCAGTTTAACTGACGGCCAAATACTGGTAATGCATGACCTTGTTGGTATTTCAGCAGGTTACATTCCTAAATTTTCTAAAAACTTTTTGCTCGAAACAGGCAATATGCCTGCAGCCGTTCAAAAGTATTGTACAGACGTTAAAAATGGCGCGTTTCCAAGCGCTGAACACGAGTTTAAATAATGCAGTCAATTACTGAAATCAGATCGTTACGTAGTCAAATTAAAGCATGGCGCCAAGCGGGTCTTAGCGTGGCTCTTGTGCCAACAATGGGCAACTTACACCGTGGGCATTTTTCGCTAGTAGAAAAAGCAAAAAACTTAGCCGATAAAGTCGTTGTGAGTATTTTTGTTAACCCAATGCAATTTGGTGCTAACGAAGATTTAGATAACTATCCTCGTACACTAAACGAAGATAAACAAGGCCTTGCAGAACTAGGCACTGATATTGTATTTACCCCAAGTGTAGAGACAATTTATCCAAATGGACTTGGCGCACAGAGCTTTGTAGATGTGCCTGATATTTCATTAGGTTACTGTGGTGGCTCACGCCCTGGTCACTTTAGAGGTGTTGCCACGGTAGTTACAAAATTATTTAATCTTGTACAACCCGATTACGCCTGCTTTGGTGAAAAAGATTTTCAGCAACTGCAAGTAATTAAAACCATGGCGCGCGACCTATCAATTCCGGTTGAAGTTATTGGTGTACCTACAATGCGAGAAGTTTCTGGCCTTGCTATGAGCTCGCGTAATGGTTACTTATCTGATGAGCAAAAAGCGACTGCAACCGTATTATTTAAAGCACTTAATACATGCGCTGAGCAACTTAAAAGCGGCGAAAAAGACTTCGTAAAACTTGAAAGCTTAGCTAAACAGAGCTTAGAGCAAGCTGGCCTAAAGCCAGACTATTTTGAGATTGCTCAACGAGATACATTAAAAACTGCTACAATCGAAGATACTCAATTTGTTATTTTAGCCGCAGCCTATTTTGGTGGTGTTAGATTGATCGACAATATTCAAGTCGAAATTTAATATTATTGCGACTCCATTTTAAGGATAAGAAGCATGCACACTTTAATAAAAACAAGCGTAGTCGCCCTTACTTTTGCACTATTAGTAGGTTGCCAAAACCAAGTTGAAAACCCTGAAATGAATCAGTGTGCTCAACAAAATTACCAATGCGAAAGTACATGTGAACAGCAAACAACTGCTGAGGGCTTAAAACAGCAAGTATGCTCTGGTAAATGTGTTGAGAGCTATAATCAATGTAAAGCACAAGCCGAAAAATTAGGTAATATTTAATTCCTTAAAGTTTTTAGTTTTAGGCATAAAAAAACCGCTCAGTGAGCGGTTTTTTATTGCCTATGGTTTATCATACCAATTTTATTAAAAACATGACCATTCTAGCGTATTAAATAACTCACTAACTACGTTAAAAATTATTTATATAGAACAACTATGTATCATAATTTTAGCCTTGTTATTGCGCTATTTTCTTATCGCTATAATAACTCACTAATTTAATGCAATTGGTATTAGTTCAAACCAAGCTTTTTAAGTTCTGTTTTTACTAGCTTTGCAGAAAGTGGTACATAACCATCTTTTTCTACAATTTGCTGACCATCTTTTGAAAGTACCATTCTTAAAAATTGTTCTTCCATAGGTGATAGTGGCTTATTCGGGTGTTTATTCACATAAACATATAAAAAGCGCGATAGCGGGTATTTACCTTGCGCAACGTTATCAAGTGTTGCATCAACAAAGTTATCGCCTTTTTTAGCAAGCGGTACTGTACGTACGCCCGATGTTTTATAGCCGATACCAGAGTAACCAATTGCATTTAATGAAGATGAAATTGACTGTACTACCGATGCAGAACCCGGTTGCTCATTTACGTTATTACGGAAATCACCTTTACACAGTGCTTTCTTTTTAAAGTAGCCATAAGTACCTGACACTGAGTTACGTCCATAAAGCTGAACGTCTTTAGCAGCCCAATCGCCTGTTAGGCCGACATCGCTCCAACGATTAACTTGCTCTGGTGCGCCACATTTACGAGTAGATGAAAAAATAGCATCTACTTGGTCAATACGAAGACCTTCAATTGGGTTATCTTTATGTACAAATACAGCAAGTGCATCAATAGCTACGCGAACTTCTGTTGGCTTATAACCGTAACGTTTTTCGAACGCTTCGATTTCTTTTGATTTCATTTTACGGCTCATTGGACCTAGGTTAGCTGTACCTTCGGTAAGTGCCGGTGGCGCAGTAGAAGAACCTGCCGCTTGAATTTGAATATTTACATTTGGGTAAATACGTTTGTACTCTTCAGCCCAGAACGTCATCATGTTGGCTAAAGTGTCAGAACCTACAGATGAGAAGTTACCTGAAACACCACTAATTTTTTGATACTCAGGAATATCTTGATCTAAAGCAACTGCTTGTGCAGATACGAAAGTTGTAACAGCCACACCCATTGCGGCAACTAAGTTTTTAAATTTCATGTAGGGTTCTCCGGTTTGTTCGTCCCATTTTCTAACTGCTGCCCACTCTAAAGTGAGTACATGACAGTTACATTACTCTTAAATGACACTTTTATGACTTTGCTTTTCAGCCTAATTACTTAGCTAGCGAAACTGTCTTATCTATTGAAAATTCGAAAGAAAAACACGAACCTTTGTTAACTTCACTGCTAATATTTAATTTACTATCGTGGCGCGTTAGTACATGTTTTGTAATCGCAAGCCCTAAACCTGAGCCACCTGTTGTTCTGCTGCGGGCTTTATCAACACGATAAAAACGCTCAGTTAAACGGTTAATATGCTCTGGCGCAATACCATCACCATTATCGGTAACACTAAAACACGCTTTATTGTTTTTGCGCTGCCAACATACTTCCACTTTGCCACCGGGTTTAGTGTAATGAATGGCGTTAAATACTAAATTAGAAAACGCACTACGCAGTTCATCCTCAGAGCCTTTAATATCGAGGGTTTTATCAATATTAAAAATAAGCTCATGGCCTTTGTCTTGATTAATTGAGTTTGCCTCAGTGTGAATATAACCAAGTAATTGCGGCACATTTATAGCTTTATCGTTGTCTTGGCGCCGTGCACCTTCAATACGCGAAAGCGATAATAATTGGCTGACTAAGCTATCCATGCGCTTGCATTGTTCAAGCATAGTATTTTGCGCTTTGTTCCACATTGCTGGCGGCGGCATCATGTCGCCATCCATCATCTCAAGATAGCCAGTAACCACTGTAAGCGGTGTACGTAGTTCGTGTGACACATTGGCTACAAAGTCTTTACGCATCTGTTCTAGCTGTTTTAAGCGCGTTACATCACGCACAACAACCATAAGTTGCGTGCTTGCATAAGGCATAACCCTAAATTCTAGTACTTGCTCAATGCTATGACCGTTATCCAGCTCAAGCGCGTCGTCAAATTCACCTTTGTGCATGTATTTAGCAAACTTAGGTTCGCGAATTAAATTATCAAGACGCTGACCATGATCGGTTGGCCACTGCAAACCAAGCACTTTAAGGGCTAATTGATTACACCACACAATACTTAAATCATTTTGCAGTACCACTACCGCATCAGGTACTGCTTCAGCTCCATCGCGAAAGCGACGAATTAAATCAGCAAGCTCATTACGTTTTTTACGATTACGGTGCTGTAGATGATAAATACCTTCAAACACTTGCTCCCATGCACCCTCGCCCTCAGGTGGATTAAAGCTACGTTGATTAAGTAGCCAATCGCTCAAACGATAAAGTTGATGGTAGTGCCAAATAAGGAGGGAAAAAGATCCTAAAAATAAAAGCAAAAATGGCGCGCCAACCAGCACACCAATTAATAGTAAGGGTAAAAAATAGATAAACAGGCGCTTTACTAACGCCTGCTTATTAACAACTCGATACATACACTCACTTTACCTTAGAGTAGTAATACATGCGTATTTCATACATTAGCTAAGCTTTAAGCTGATCACAGCTTACTTGAAAAACGATATCCAGCACCACGTACAGTTTGCACCAAACGGTCATGTCCAAGTGGGCCAATTGCTTTACGCAGACGACGAATGTGCACATCAACCGTGCGATCTTCTACGTAAACATTAGTTCCCCATACATGATCAAGCAGCTGTTCACGGCTATAAACACGCTCTGGGTGAGTCATAAAAAAGTGCAGTAATCTAAATTCGGTTGGCCCCATATCAAGCTCGTTACCTTCTGAGGTAACACGATGCGAAATAGGGTCTAAACGCAGGCCATGTACTTCAATAGCTTCTTCTAATGAGGTTGGCGATACACGGCGAATAACCGCTTTAATACGCGCCATAAGCTCTTTAGGAGAAAACGGCTTAGTTACGTAATCGTCAGCACCTACTTCAAGACCGCGTACTTTGTCTTCTTCTTCGCCACGGGCTGTAAGCATAATAATTGGGATTTGGCGGGTGTGTTCGTTTTGCTTAAACTTTTTAGCAATTTGAATACCGCTTCCACCTGGTAACATCCAATCAAGTAAAACCATATCTGGGTAAGGTTCAACCATAGCTGCAATAGCAGAGTCGTAATCTTCTGCTTCAATTGCTTGAAATCCATTTTGCTCTAAAACAAAAACCAACATCTCCCTGATAGGAGCTTCGTCATCTACGACTAGTACTTTACGTGACATTCCAATTTATCTCTTACGCTATCGAATTAGTTTTCATTATTATGACTAAGTATGACATTTTTATGAAAGTGTAACGTGTAAATTAAAATGGTGGTAAAAAAAACACAAATTAGTGACAAAAAACCTCATTAACGTCATATTTTTAAAACCTTTTTAATATTTAACGTAATAATAAGAGATTTACGATAAATTTATAAAATAGCTAATTTTTGAAATTATCTGCTTTTTGTCGCTAGTTGAATCATTAAATAATACAAAATTAGCTGGGATCATTGTTTTACTAACCAAGACATTTTTACAGATCGATCGTTTAAAAGCAGCTTTAAAGCCATTTTAAAATTAATAAACCCGCCTGTGTAACAATCAATACGTTTAAAAATAGATCTAAATTTTACTAAGCCCAAAATAAAGGATCAGATTTTTACCAAGCCGATCCACTCTCAGATCAGAGTTGTACCTAGTCAAAGCCATAAGTTGTTGATTGTTTATACAAATAAATAACGATCAAATTATCTCAGAGCCCAAAATAGCATTAAAGTGTATTTGGCTTAGTAAAGTAATGATCCGAAAAAGGCTGTGTTAGTAAATGCGTGATCCCAAAATTCCGCGTTGGTAATGCAGTGATCTGATCAAAAAAAGCCGAACCTGTAATATAAAAAGAGCTGACATTAAAAAAGCCAGTAACAAAGTTATTGGCTTAGTATTATAAATTGATCCATTATCTAATTTTAGGGTCTAGTTCGCCGCTTAAGTATTTAAGGTGCATTTCATCAAGTGAAATTGGCTTAATTTTACTAGCCTGACCAGAAGTACCAAACGAGTTATAGCGTGCAACACAAATCTCTGTCATTGCTTTAGTTGCTTCAGCTAAGTATTTACGTGGATCGAAGTTAGATGGGTTAAGCGCCATATGACGGCGAATTGCACCGGTAGATGCTAAACGTAAATCGGTATCAATATTTACTTTACGAACACCAAACTTAATACCTTCAACAATTTGCTCAACAGGTACGCCGTAAGTTTCTGGAATTTCGCCACCGTACTGATTAATAATTTCTAACCACTCTTGTGGAACTGAAGATGAACCATGCATCACTAAATGCGTGTTAGGAATACGTGCATGAATCGCTTTAATGCGGTCAATCGCTAAAATGTCATCTGTTGGTGGGCGAGTAAATTTATAAGCTCCGTGCGAAGTACCACAGGCAATTGCAAGTGCATCAACATGTGTTTTATTTACAAAGTCAGCCGCTTCTTCAGGGTCTGTTAGCATTTGCTCAGTGGTTAGTATACCTTCTGCGCCAACACCATCTTCTTCGCCAGCTTCACCTGTTTCAAGTGAACCAAGTACACCTAGCTCGCCTTCAACCGATACGCCACAAGCATGCGCCATAGCAACAGTTTCGCGCGTTACTTCTACATTGTATTCGTAGCTTGAAGGAGTTTTGCCGTCGCTCATTAACGAGCCATCCATCATTACTGATGAAAAACCAAGCTGAATTGAACGCTGACATACACCTGGCGATGTGCCGTGATCTTGGTGCATAACAACGGGAATATGTGGCCATTCTTCAACGGCTGCTAAAATCATATGACGAATAAATGGAGCACCAGCATAAGCACGTGCGCCAGCTGATCCCTGAACGATTACTGGGCTGTTTGTTTTGTCAGCCGCTTCCATTATTGCGCGCATTTGCTCTTGATTGTTAACGTTAAAAGCAGGTACGCCGTAACCATGCTCTGCTGCATGATCTAAAAGTTGTCGCATACTGATTAAAGCCATTGGGTATTCTCCAATTTATCGACAGTAGTTCCCTACCATCTAGTTTGAACGGATGTGTTAGTTTGGCGTTATAACAACGCCACGAAAAACCACTGCTTTGCAGTAATATTCCGTCTAAATTAACTATTAAATTAGGGTGAGAGGTATTTAATAATTAATTGTCGGTGGGGGCTATTACCCCCTCACCTTACGCTACTAAAATTACTTAGCGCGCGACTCTAGCATTTCAACTGCTGGAAGTTTTTTGCCTTCTAAAAACTCTAAGAACGCACCACCACCAGTAGAAATATAAGAAACTTTATCGGCAATGCCGTATTTATCAATTGCGGCTAAGGTATCACCACCACCAGCAATTGAAAACGCATTTGAGTTAGCAATTGCTTGTGCAATAGCACGTGTGCCATTACCAAACTGGTCAAACTCGAACACGCCAACAGGGCCATTCCATACAACAGTGCCCGCATTTGCAATAATTTTTGCAAGCTTGCTCGCTGTATCAGGACCAATATCAAAAATCATATCGTCGCTTGTTACTTCGCTTACATCTTTAAGCGTAGCTACAGCAGATTCAGAAAACTCATTACCAACAACTACGTCAGTCGGTACCGGAATTTCACCATTATTAGCAATCGCTGCAGCACATAAACGGTTCGCTTCATCCATTAAATCTGGTTCGTAAAGCGATTTACCAACTGGGCTACCTGATGCAGCAATAAAGGTATTTGCAATACCGCCACCGGTAACTAATTGGTCAACAATTTTAGAAAGTGAATCTAAAACGGTTAGCTTAGTTGAAACTTTAGAACCACCAACAATCGCTACTAATGGACGAGCTGGGTTATCAAGTGCTTTGCCTAACGCTTCTAGTTCAGCTGATAACAATGGACCTGCACATGCCACATCAGCAAATAAGCCAACGCCATGCGTAGATGCTTGTGCACGGTGAGCCGTACCAAATGCATCCATTACATATACATCACACAGTGCTGCAAGTTGCTTAGATAAAGCTTCGTCGTTTTTCTTCTCGCCTTTGTTAAAGCGCACATTTTCAAAAACAACAACTTCGTTATCAGCAATATCAACACCGTTTAGGTAATCTTTTTCTAAACGTACAGTTTGCTCAAGGGCATCGTTTAAGTAATCAGCTACAGGTGCTAGCGAAAACGCTTCATCATATTCCCCTTCCGTAGGACGGCCAAGGTGTGACATAACCATTACTTTAGCACCCATCTCAAGCGCTAATTTAATAGTAGGTAGTGCTGCACGAATACGCGCATCTGACGTCACTTTACCTGCTTTAACTGGTACATTTAAATCTTCACGAATTAATACGCGTTTGCCGTTTAAATCTAAATCTGCCATTTTTATGACCGACATGAACATCTCCTTAGTTAACGATACTGAACCTGAAAAATACGTTTAAAATTATTATATTAATAAATTACTTATTCACTGCCATCATAGCACGCGCTGTGTCGAGCATACGATTAGCAAAACCCCATTCGTTATCACACCATACTAATAACTTTATCAGTCGTTTGTGACTAACACGTGTTTGTGTGCCATCAATAATACAAGAATGTGGGTCGTGATTAAAATCAACCGACACAAGCGGCTCTTCGGTATAACTTAAAATACCTTCTAAGCGGTCTTTTGCTTGTGCTTTAAGTGCGTTATTTACTGCGTTTAAATCTACATCAGTATTAACCGTTACACTTAAATCCATTGCCGTGACATTTATAGTCGGTACACGTACAGCTATGGCTTCAAAACGGCCTTTAAATTTAGGTAAAATACGGTCTATACCACGGGCGAGCTTTGTATCAACTGGAATAATTGATTGGCTTGCAGCGCGAGTACGGCGTAAATCATGATGATAACCATCAATCACTTGTTGATCGTTCATCGACGCATGAATCGTTGTAATAGCGCCCGACTCAATACCAAATGCATCATCTAATACTTTAATAACCGGCACAACACAGTTAGTTGTACACGAGCCGTTAGACACAATTGTGTGCTCGTTTTTAAGCTCATCGTCGTTAATGCCATACACAATCGTAGCATCAACATCGTTATCGGCCGGATGCGAAAACAACACCTTTTTAGCGCCTGCGGTAATATGTAACTGCGCATGTTCACGTGAGTGATAAACACCTGTACATTCAAGTACAACGTCTACATCGAGCGTTTGCCAAGGTAATTCAATTGGGTTTTCTTCACAAAAAAGTGCAATGGTATCGCCTGCAACACTAATGGTGTCTTCACCAAGTTTTACAGGAAAAGAAAAACGACCGTGGGATGTGTCGTATTTTAATAAATGAGCAATAGCTTCAGGATCAGCAAGTTCGTTAATCGCAACAATTTTTATATCGTCGCTCAAACCAGACTCGTATAACGCGCGGACAATATTTCGACCAATACGACCAAAACCATTAATTGCAAGTTTGATTGCCATGAAATATAAAATCCACTCTTTTAGTGTGCAGATAAAGGCAATACGCCTTTTAGATGGCTGTATTGTAATCGACCTTGCATCTGATTATAAGAGGGAAGCATTAGAAACTTTAAATTAAGGTTAAAGAGCTTAGGCATTGCAAGCTCTTCGAGGGTTCTGGCTTTTTAAATTAAGTTTTTTATACTAAATTTTTCAATGCATTAATTATATCTTCTGGCTCAGAACGAGTACGATAATCAACATCAACATAACGCCAAGTCACTTTACCTTGTTTATCTAAAACAAAGGTGGCAGGGATCGGTAAAACACGACTATTGCCATTGTTAACCGACTCTAAATCTAGGCCTCTGTCTACTCGCATATGCTCTAGTAAAAATGTGGGTACTTGCCATGCTACGCCGTAGCTTGCTGCTACATCCGCATTTTGATCACTCAGCACTAAAAAATCCATTTTACTTATTTCATCATCACTAAGTGAGCCATCGGGTACTTGCGGGCTAATAGCCACCAATTGTGCGCCTAATGCGTGAATTTCAGGTAAACGTGCTTGAAGCGCTTTGAGCTGTAAATTACAGTACGGACACCAACTTCCACGATAAAAAGTAACAACCACAGGCCCTTTAGCAAGTAACTCAGTTAACTGCACCGATTGACCATGTTGATTTGGTAACTCAAAACTTGGTGCGATTTGGTTTAAATCAAGTGCATTAGCACCTTGTTGAAACGCTTTTGCTTGTGCAATCGTTTCATCAACACCTTTCATAAAATCAGGATTACCTTTACGCCCTGCTGCTATTTTTGCCTCAGTTTGTCCTTTTAACGTGTTATTTTCATCGCTCATAATATGGCTACCTTCAAATTAATCAAAAACTTAAAGCCAGCTTACATTATGAAAATGTATTTGAAATGAAAATTTTAACTTAATCATTTACTTCTAAATCAAACACCACGTTTATTGATGATTTAAAGCTTACCGTTTGTTGTAGATAATTTTTGCGAGCTTTAGGAAATGAATCGCTTATTGGATTTACTCTATCTATTTTTTTAACCGCTGCACCAAAACCACTGTAAACGCTTTTTTGAGTTGAGCTAATAGTGCGTACTTCACCCACTTTTGTACCAAAGGAGTTAGCAAGCATATTTGCTTTTTCTTTTGCGTTATTAAGTGCTTGTTGTGTAGCTTGTGCTTGTAACAGCTCAGCTTTTGAAGATAAAAACTCAGTATTTTGAATCGCATTTACTTTTAAATTCAATAAAAAATCACTTAAATCATTCACTCTTTTAATATTTTTTAGTGTTACTTCAAAAGTCCTTATAGCTGCGTATTCAGCGGGAGCCTGATGCCCTGTTTCAATGTAATCCATACCCGTTTTTTCAACTTTAACACTTGAGGCGACTACATCATCGGCAGTTATTTCAAATTGACTTAGTCCGTCAATTAGTAAATTAACTTTATTATCAAGATCGTTCTTAGCTGCTAAAGGTTCGTTTTTAATACTTATAATTTGAAATAGTATTTTAGCGATATCAGGATTGGCAAGCACCTCTGCAGTCCCTTGAACCGAAATTTTACGGCTTGTAGGTAAGCTTGAATTGGCAAAAGTGATAAGTGGGAATAAGGTTAAGAAAATGGCAGTGATGAGTTTCATGTTCGTTCCTTGAAGTAATTAGTAAATAATGATTACGTAACTGTACCTATAGCTATACGGGTAACAATAAAAGTAAACTGCTCTTTATTGTAGGCGGGAGTTTATCTCGCGCGGCATAAAGCCCCGCCTACAGCCAACCTACATCAACTCGGCTACTTTTAACTCTTTGCCACGGCTTATTTGATGACACTGGGCTAGCAGTAGCTCGGCGGTGGCTTGTGCATCGGTTAACGCATGATGGCAATGATAGCTTGGTAACTCATAACGTGTGCGGCATGCATTAAGGGTTAAATCATCTTGTTTTATTTCAGTTGAATGATGGAGTAAGCGCTTTTGTTCAATATGGAGTGTGTCGATTATGAGTTTAGGACGTATAGTTATATTGGCATTTTTAAGCGCTATTTTTAAAAACCCCCAATCGAGCATGGCATTATGAAACACTAAAATACAATCACTAAAGTGGCTACTTAGTTGCGTTAATATACTGCACAAGCTCTGTCCTTTTGTTATAGCATCGTCGCTAATCCCATGAAAAACAGGACTTTGCTCAAGGCTTTTTACGTCTTTATTTATAAGGTGCTGCGACTCGCTCATTTTTATACATTGGTTATCTATTATCACCCACGCTACCGATACAATTTCGTGCTGTTTTGCATCAAGCCCAGTGAGCTCTAAATCAATCACCAAATAACGTTGTTGTAAGGCATTTTTGCCTAGTAATTTACGGCGCTTTAAATACCGAGTGAGCAGCTTTTTTACCATGTTAGTAATCCATCATTATAAACTGCCGCGAGCAAACTTAAACGCGGCGGCTTGCTGCGCTTGTTTAACAAGGTAAAACGCTTCTTTTAGTTGATGGCGCTCTAATGAGTTTAATTTATTAGGGTTAATACAATTACTCGGTAAACCCTCTTCGTTTATTTGTGTACTCAAGCGAAGCTGCGTTAAGAACCGCCAGCAGTCTTTTAGGTTGTATATATCTTCTTTGCTGATCAGTTTATGTTTTAGTAGTGCGTCCAACCGCTCTTGTGTGTTGGCGCGCCTAATACCCGCTTTTAAAGCGTATAACCGCACTATGTCATTTATAATTACGACACCGCGTTTTTTTAAATCTATATATTTATTATTTTGATCTGTTTTTTCAGTTTTAAATTTATTAAATAAACCAATTGGCACGCTGTTGCTGCTTATGTCGGTTGCCATTGCGGCATAGAATAAGTCGTTACGCGATATACGAATTAATTGCTCGCAAAAAGCGGTGTATAAAGTATTTGAGCCTTCAATAAATCGCAGGTCAAAAAATATTTTACAGTTAAGCATTGCATCAGGCGTTGGGCTTTTTATCCATTTAAAAAATCGCTCGCTCCAGTCGTTTACGCTCATACGGCACTCATCGCTGCTTGCCATAATATTACCTGGGCAACGCCTAATGCCGCATTCAACTAAGTTTTCACATACAAACTCCCCCATGCTTTTAAAGTAAGCGTGCTGCTCGGGAGTTAAGTCGTTTGGAAGTAATAAGCCGTTATCTTGATCTGAATGCAGAGTTTGCTCTTCGCGTGCTTGCGAGCCAAAGCAAATAAAACTAAAGCTGGTTGGCGCTGCGCCATGCTCTTCTTGAAATAAATGAATAAGGCGCGATGTAAGCGCATCAGTTAAACCACTCAGTAATTTACCAATTAGCGATATGTCGTCAATGTTGTACGAAAAACCACGCAAAAGTTCGGGGATTTCTTTTGCGTAGCGTTTTAAATCAGTAACAGTATGCGCTTTGTATATGCGCCCAATAAGCTGTACGGGGTCACTTTTTTGTTGGCGCAGTAAATCGGTGCTGGTTATCATTCCTATCGGGTTATGGTTTTCGTCGAGCACCGGCAAATGATGAATATTGTATTTAAGCATTAAGTGCAGCGCCGAAAACACCCGGTTATTTTCAAATATAAACTTGGGCTTGGCGGTCATAATACTGCTGACTGCATCTTGTGGATCTACTTCGTCGGCAAGTACTCGATTACGTAAATCGCGGTCAGTCACAACTCCCACTAAGTGTGCGTGCTGCGTTATCATTATTGACGAGACACCATGCTCTTTCATTTTTTTAGCGCTTTGCCTAATACTTGCATCGGGCGAAAGTGTAATTGCTGTGCGGGTCATCAGCTCTGATATTTTACGTTCAGACCAACTATCGTTTTTACTTTTATAATGCGATGACAACAACCGGTTAGCATGAGCGCGTACAAAATATTGCTCAAACGATTTATATTCTCTGCGTAAAAAATCAAAGTGCGTTTGAGAGAGCATATACACTATGCCCTCTTTTTGTACTTTCAACCTATTTTGAATTGCCTCACCAGTTAACAGCGACGGAAAACCAAAATAATCACCTTGCGCTAAGCGTGTAACTACATCGCCCTTGCCATCAACTAGGTCATACAAACCAGAGCGAATTAAAAACAATTTAGGGTTTTCACTTTGTAACCACTGAGTTTGGTTTTCGCGGGTGAGGTAAATAATATCAAGATGATTTACAAAATATTCGCATGCGCTGCTATCAAGCATAGTAAAAGGCGCTTGCAAACAAACGTATTGGGCTATTTCTTGTTGTTCTACACTCATTGTATTCGCTCTTTAAATGGTGATGTACCAATCTAATGTACTTATTTATTAAACAAATAAAAAGCCCGACTAAAGTCGGGCTTTTGGTGCTTTATGTTTTCTAAACTATATTTATAAATTGTAGCCTAGTGGTCGTGTGCTTCTGCAGACCCTTTAGGGTTACGAATGCTTTCAACCATTTCTTGAATTTCAACTGGTGTTGGTTTAGTAAACTTAAGAACAATTGCAGCAACTGCAAAGTTAATAATCATACCAATTAAGCCAATACCTTCAGGCGAAATACCTAAGAACCAGTTTTCAGGGCTGTTTAGCTCTGGGCTAACAAACTTGAAGAAAATGATATACGCAGCGGTAAAGCCAATACCCGTTACCATGCCTGCAATTGCGCCTTCGCGGTTCATTGTTTTAGAGAATATACCCATAATAATTGCTGGGAAGAAACTCGCTGCCGCTAGGCCGAATGCAAATGCCACTACCGATGCCACAAACCCAGGCGGGTTAATACCAAAGTACGCGGAGATAACAATAGCGACCATGGCTGCCAACCTCGCTGCAAGTAACTCTTGCTTGTCGGTAATATCGGGCTTGAGAGTTCGCTTGAGTAAATCGTGCGAAACGGAGGTCGAAATAACCAGTAGTAAACCTGCTGTTGTAGAAAGTGCCGCGGCAATACCACCTGCAGCTACAAGTGCGATTACCCATGCTGGTAAGTTAGCAATCTCTGGATTTGCTAATACCATAATGTCGCGGTCTACGTTTACTTCGTTAGCACTGTTCGGATCGGTGATTTTACCCGCCGTGTAGAACATTTTGCCATCGCCGTTTTTATCATCAAATGTAATTAAACCTGTGCGTTCCCAGTTTTTAATCCATCCTGGTGCTTCTGCGTAAGCTGTACCGCTACCGTCTTTACCATTAATAGTATCAACCATGTTTACGCGAGCAAAGGCTGCAACCGCAGGTGCTGTAGTATAAACAATCGCGATGAACACAAGTGTCCATGCTGCAGAAATACGCGTGTCTTTTACGCGAGGTACAGTGAAAAAGCGAACAATTACATGTGGTAAACCAGCAGTACCTACCATTAACGCGCCAGTAATAGCGAACACGTCAATCATGCTCTTAGAGCCTTCGGTATATTGTGCAAAACCAAGTTCAGCGCTTAAGCCGTCTAGTTTATCAAGTACGTACACGCCATCGCTGCCAATTAATGTGGCACCAAAACCGGTTTGTGGGAAAAAGTGACCCGTCATCATCATCGAGATAAAAATGGCTGGTACAAGGTAGGCAAATACAAGTACACAATACTGCGCTACTTGTGTGTAGGTAATGCCTTTCATGCCGCCAAGTACCGCATAAAAGAATACAATCACCATACCAATGTAAACACCGGTTTCAATTTCTACTTCTAAAAAGCGTGAAAATACGACGCCTACGCCACGCATTTGCCCTGCAATGTAAGTAAAACAAATGAATATGGCACATACAATTGCCACTAAACGCGCAGTGCGTGAATAGTAACGGTCGCCAATAAAATCAGGAACAGTAAACTTGCCGAATTTACGTAAGTAAGGCGCTAAACACATGGCTAATAGTACATAACCCCCTGTCCACCCCATTAAGTAAACGCTGCCATCGTAACCTGCAAACGAAATAATACCTGCCATTGAAATAAACGACGCGGCGCTCATCCAATCGGCAGCCGTTGCCATACCATTAGCAAGAGGAGGTACGCCGCCGCCTGCTACATAAAACTCTTTAGTTGAACCCGCACGGGCCCAAATTGCTATGCCGATATAAAGCGCAAAGCTTAAACCAACAATTATAAACGTGAGTGTTTGAACATCCATTGCTTAGCTCCTATTCGTCTACGCCGTATTTTTTATCTAACGTATTCATTTTGAAAACGTACACAAAAATCAAAGCAACAAAGGTATAAATCGCGCCTTGCTGGGCGAACCAGAAGCCAAGTTTAAACCCAAAAAAACGTACTTCATTAAGTACATCAACCAGTAATATGCCAAAGCCGAAAGACACGATAAACCACACTGCTAATAGTTTAAATAACAGCGAAATGTTTTCTGCCCAATAAGCTTTTGCTTGTTCTTCATCTTTAAAAGCCATTTTTGTTTTCCCCTTTAAGCACCGCAATATCGCGATGAGTGGTTTTTTATCTTCGCTTACCAATTTAGCAACGCTGGTTACATATTGAATTGAGACCATAGTCGTAACAGCTTGTTAACGTTTACGTAAACTGTATTTATCATTCAAACGTATTTTATACATTTTCATTTTATTTCAATTGGTTAGCTTAATTTTTTGAATTGGCTTTACTATTAAATTGGTAAGTTGGTTATTAATGCGACATTAGTCTAATGCTTGAGATGATTTTATTTTTGTTATTAATATTCAATAAGATAGAAATAAAATGAAAGTTTTATTTTAAATTCAAGCCTCACACTTAACCTCAGTTCTGGTATTGTGTTAATCCCTCATAGGGTTGAGGGACTATTTAAAATAATAAGGTTTAATAACAACATGACTGCCGTACTCATTATTGTTGCTTTAAGTTATATAGGTGTGCTGTTTTGGCTCGCCAATTGGGGCGATAAAACAACCCCTTTGGCAAAGCGTATTAGCCATCACCCTTTTGTGTATTCACTCTCACTTGGGATTTACTGTACCTCTTGGACTTACTACGGCTCAGTGGGTACAGCCGCCACCAGCAGTTGGAGTTATTTGCCAATATTATTGGGCCCTGCGCTGCTGTTTTTATTCGGCCAAGGGTTTTTACGTAAGCTGGTACTGGTAAGCAAAAAACAAAACATAACCACTATTGCTGACTTTATTTCAGCTCGTTACGGCAAACGCCAAACTACCGCGATTATGGTTACTGTAATCGCCTTACTCGCGACTATTCCCTACATTGCACTGCAATTAAAAGCGCTTAGTACCAGCTTTTTACTTTTGCAAAACAGTAATAAAATATCAGGCGATATGCTCGCGCTTTCTGCCACATTAATTATGGCCTTATTTGCAATATTTTTTGGTACCCGCAAAGTGGACGTAACAGAGTATCGCTCTGGGTTAATGCTTGCTGTCGCGTTTGAATCGATGATTAAACTTATTGCACTTATTGCTGTAGCAGGACTTGCTGTTTACACCTTATTTAATATGCCAGAGCCTACTTCAAATAAAGTAACCGAGTCGATTTGGGCCCATTGGAGCGACTTTAACTTTTTTAGCTTTAACTTTATTGGCCAGTCCTTAATGGCTGCGGCCGCTATTATATGTTTACCACGCCAGTTTCATGTAACCGTGGTCGACAACCAAAACAAACGCCACTTACTTACCGCTCGCTGGGCTTTTCCGCTGTATTTATTATTAACTGCCGCAATGATTTTACCTATTGCTACTGCGGCTATTCATCCTGAAATTGGCAGCGGCTATTCGCCAGATAGCTTTGTACTTGCCCTACCGTTAATTAACGACAACGCCTTTTTAACCACCTTTGTATTTATAGGTGGTTTATCGGCCGCCACCGCAATGATAGTGGTAGCAACGCTTACATTAAGCACGATGATTTCAAACGATGTGGTATTACCCCTAATGCTACGTCGTAAATTTAAACGCAACTTAATTACCACCAGTTATAAGTCTCGTATTTTGCTTGTAAGGCGCTTTGCTATTGCAGGCATATTAATTTTGGCCTATTTCTATCAGCAATGGTTTGGCCATAGCAGCGCACTGGCAAGTATGGGCTTAGTTGCTTTTTCACTTGTTACTCAATTATTACCCGCTATTGTGGGCGGTTTATACTGGCGAAAAGGCCATGCTTATGGGGTTTATGCAGGTTTAGTAGCGGGCTTTATTTGCTGGGTACTATTTTTAATGCTGCCAATACTCGATGCCGGTGCAACGCTTGATAGCGAGCTACAACAAACGCTTATAACACGCGGAACCTTGATAGCTTTGTTTGCCAATATTGGGTGTTATATTAGTTTTTCACTTGGGGCTGAGGAACGCTTAATTGATAAGATTCAGGCAGCTGCTTTTGTTAACCCTAAAGATCAGGCTATTTTATCAAGGCGCTTAAATAAAGACGTAAAAGCCACTGTTTACGACTTTAAAATACTACTGCAAACCTTTTTAGGTATTCAGCGCAGCCAACAAGTATTGGCGCATTACGCACTCGCCCATCACTTGAGCGATAACAACGCACACCCAGAGCCTGAATTTATAGCCTACTGCGAACGCGCGTTAACAGGCGTGCTTGGCGCATCGTCCGCACAAGCATTAATACATACGGTATCGTCGGGTAAGCGTATGGCGTTTGAAGAAGTTGTAAACTTTTTTGACGAAACCACACAAGCGCTGCAATTTAATCAAAATTTGTTATTTACCTCACTCGAAAATTTAAGCCATGGTATTTCGGTTGTCGATAAAGATTTAAAGCTAGTAGCTTGGAATAAGCGCTACAGCGAAATGTTTGGCTACCCTGAAGGATTTTTAGAAGTAGGCCAACCCATAGAAGATATTATTAGATACAACGCTAACCGTGGTGAATGTGGCCCTGGCGAAATAGAACGCCAAGTAGAAAAACGTGTGCAGCATTTAAAATACGGCAGCTCGCATCACTTTATTCGCCACCGTCGTAATGGCCAAGTATACGAAATGATTGGTAATCCGCTGCCCGATGGCGGATTTGTTACCAGCTTTTCGGATATTACCAATCACATAAGTACGCAAAATGCGCTTGAAGAAGTAAATATGGATCTTGAAAACCGCATAGAAGCGCGAACTCAAGAAGTGCAAACCATTAATAGAGACTTACAAGCTCAAATAGATAGCCGTGTACAAACCGAGCAAGCACTTACTTTAGCCAAACGAGAAGCAGAGCAAGCCAACGACAGTAAAACGCGCTTTTTAGCACTGGCGAGCCACGACATTTTACAGCCGTTAAACGCAGCACGTTTATACCTTGCTGCCATTGACGAAAAGCAACTCGACAGCACTAACCAAAACAGCTTTGAAAAATTAGGCGACAGTCTCGATTCAACCGTGCATTTAATGTCGGCGCTACTTGAAATAGCCAAGCTAGAACAAGGCGCTATGACCCCAACCCCTCGCCACTTTTATATTGAAGATATTTTAGCGCCATTGCAAAGTGAATACGCTATTTTATCAAGTGATAAAGGCCTTAAGCTTAGTGTGCGTTCAAACCAGCAAATTGTGCACAGCGATATAACCTATTTGCGCCGAATTATTCAAAACTTGCTCTCTAATGCAGTTAAATACACCGATAATGGCCGTGTATTAATTGCCTGTAGGAACCGAAAGCACAATTTACGAATAGAAGTATGGGATACAGGCCCTGGTATTAGCGAAGTAGAGCAAGCTAAAATATTTAACGACTTTTACCGTGTTGAGTCGGGCGATAACAAAGGCGTAGGCTTAGGCTTAGGTGTTGTAAAACGTATGGCTGACTTATTAAGTTTGCCGCTTGATGTGCATTCTGAGCCCAATAAAGGTAGCCGTTTTAGCATTGAAGTACCTTATGGTGACGAGCAGTTTGTACAACAAAAAAGTACGACAAACAGCCTAATAGAAAACCGTGCAGCAATTAATATTGTTGCCGTAGACGACGACCCTGAAAACCTAGCTGCAATGGCAAGCTTACTTAAAAAGTGGCAAGCTAATTACACGCTATTTGATAATGTAAATAATGTACTGGCGCACGCTAAGCAAAACGGTGCACCCGATGTTATTTTAATGGACTACCAATTAGGCAATGACTGCGATGGCATAACGCTAATTAAAACCCTGCGCGAAATTTGGCAAAGCCAAGTGCCCGCTATTTTAATTACCGCAGTACGCGACACCGAGCTTAAACAAGAAACCAAAGCCGCTAATATTCATTATTTAAGTAAGCCAATTAAACCGGGCAAACTAAAAGCACTGCTTAATCACAGTACATAATAAGCTAGTAAAAAGTGTTCTAGTTAAAAGTATTCTAGTTAAAAGCTATCAAGTAATAGCGTAAAACAAAAAGCCCAGTATCTTCACTGGGCTTTGCTTTATTAAGTGTTTATAAAGTTAAACTGGATTTACTCGGCTTCTAAGCTTTTGGAACAACCAACTTAATCCCACCAACGAAAGTCCTAATCCAATAAACGAAAGCGCTTTAAGTAAGCCCTCCAAGTTAGCCATATCAATTAAAAACACTTTAACAATAACTGCAGCTAGTAAGCCTAAGCCTACTTTTTGTATTAATAACTGGTTTTTTAAATGACCAAAAATAACAGTACCCGCACCCATTACTAACCAAATAACAGAGTAGCTATAAAGCTCTGCATTACTTGCGCCTTTTGATAAGTAAATGTAAGGACCTTGCCAGTATTGGCGAATAAAGCTGTTTATTGCCAATAATATAAAGCCACCTGCAATGGCCAATATAAATGGTGTCGCTTTAGCATTTATTGGTTTTACAAGCTTGGCCAGCCAAAGCGTTAATCCTGCAGGTACTAACCACAATAGTAATAACCAGTTAAATATTGGCAGCTCACCTATGTAAAGTGATTCAAATAATGGGTTATCATCAAGCAGTGTTTTAATAGCAAAAAGCCCTGCTAACCCTGCAAGTGCAAAGCCCGCCACTTGGTATAACTTAGCTAAAGTACCGGCAAGTTTTGCTCTGTGTAAATACACACACCCTAATGCCAGCCAGTTACAGGTAAGGAGTATTTGTTCGTAAAAATTAAGTGAATCAAATTGCGGATAATGCCCTACTAACTGATAACTTGTTTCGGTTGTAATAAAAAGCGCTAAACAATGAAGGGCTGCACCTTCCAGCCATATTTTAAGTTTTGATGAGTCAAAGCACTTAGCTGCGGCAAAAAATAACGCGATACATAACGGGTAAACCACTATGCTCCAATGCAAACCAAATACCGTGAGTGCATCGTAACTTGGCGTCCAAGGTGAAAGCGTAAGGCGCAGTAATAACGCAGCAACCAAGGCTTTTATAGGCCAATGTGGCATAGGCACGCTATAGCGTTTAATAAGTACGCTTATAAGTAATACTTGTACAGCAAGAGCAATGGTTAGGCCGCTGTCACTTAGTAGCATGGTAATTGCTAACGTAATATTGGCATTAGCGCCTACCCAATAAGTAAAACGCTGAAATAGCGTTGTATTATGCTGCGCGAGCTTTATTAAAATAGCGGCGACTACAAACAATACAACGGCCCAAAGTGGATATGCAGTACTTAACGCGGAATTAGGAATAAGCGTATATAAAGTCGCTATCATTACAAATACACTAAATGCCCCCGTAATATGAAACGCTAAACGCTTAATCTGTTTTTTACCGTAATAAAGCCCAAAAGCGGTAAGTAACAATCCGAGAAATAAACCCAAACCATACTCATTTTTGAATATAAAGAGTGCGTCATCAAATAGGTTTGGCGAAAGATGCGTGCGCTGAGCGCCTATCACTAATAGCGTTGAAATAACTAACGCTACACCCTGCCAAATATCCCAACGGCTATTTTTAAGGACTAAAAACAACACCAATACAATACTCAACACGCCGATTGTTTGCCACTGCATATCAAAGTGACTTATTAGCATGGTAAATATTAAGGGCGCCATAAAGGCGAGTAATAATGCATGATCTGGAAGCACTCTAATTAAGCGTTTTAAACTGTGCGGGCGATGTTCAATAACATTCAGTTTTAGACCTAAGCGCGGTATAGCAATTAACCCAATAATACTAAGTAAAGCAAATGCCCCCATTAACCAAACGGTATTAATTTTAAGTAATGTAAAACCAACTAAATACCAACCAATGTGCCCTGCCCATAATAAATACCACAACCAAGCTCGCTGTACTTTATGTGCAACTAACGCAGCCGACAAACTTACAAAGCCAACATACATAAATAATGCAAACAAGTTACCACTGCCAGTGCTAACCCATATTGGTACACTATAAGCGCCAATAATACCTAATACCGCTAATAATGGGCCTAACCTAAGCGCCATAGCACTTGCGCTAATTGCAATAACTGCCAGTGTAAAAAATGCCACGGTAGGGCTAAGCATATCGTAGCTACTGTAGGCTAAAAGCGTTAAAGCAAAACAGGTAATAAACCCGCCGCTTGCAAGCGCTGCGGGTATGTAATTATTAAAGCCTTCAAATATAATACGTTTATGGTGTAAATAAGCCGCAGCTGCAATTAAGCCAAGCCCAAATAAGCCGCCTAAGCTCAGCCTCATTACAGGCGATAGTAACCCCGCTTCTAGGCTGTATTTAGCTAAAAATATGCCACCAAACGCAAGCGCTATTGCGCCTATCCAGGTCATCCAGTTTTGCTCAAACCCTGCGCGTAATTTATTAAATAGTAATTCTATGGCTGATGCTTCAGCTGGTTTGGCTTTTTTAGGAGGCACTGATGGCTGATTTATTACAGGTGGCGACGCGTTTTGGGACGTTAAGTTTGGCTGTGTTTTATGAGCAATTGGCTCAGACCTTGAAAGCGCTGCCTGAGCCGTAGATGCTTCACTTTGAGGTTCACTTTGCGATATCGATTTATGTGTTTGTAAGTGTGTTACTTTGGCCCTTAAAACAGCCACTTCTTGTTTTAATCCATTTAACTGCACTAGCGCTATTAAACCGCAGATAGCACCGGCAACTACAACCAGTATTACTATGACGGCTAACCCAACTAAATCATCCATGGCACACTCTTATTAATTATTATGCCCTGAGTGTACCTAATTATTAATGAGTAGGTAAATTTTGTTCAATAAAAAAGCCTAAGTACTTAAAGTGCTTAGGCTTTATGCTACTTAATATGTTTAGATTTATTCAACACTATCGGTAATAGTGCGCTCTAGGGTCATTTTATAACCTGAGCTTGTTGTTTCATCATGCTCTAAAATCAATATGTAGTTACCCTCTTGTGTAAAGTCCATATCGCTTTGTTGAATAAGCACAATTTGCTGACCATTATCTTCATATACAACATAAACAGTGTAAATTTCGTTATCTACAACCTGCTCTTCTTGGTCATACTTATCTAGGCCATCGACTACGTTACTGGTGTCGTCTACTGTTTCGCCGTTAAGTGTAAAGTACACATCAACATCTGAAACCGATTGCCCTGCGTAGCTTTCAATTAGGTTTACAACCGATACCGTATGGCTGTAACTACTTGGTGTTAGGTTTTCTTCAACGCTCATCATACGTAAACCGTTATCTGCGTCGTTATAAAAAATACCCACCGCACTTTGCTCACGCTCTAGCGTCATTAAAAAGTTATCAGCTAGTTTTGTACCTTCTTCGTCGTACATCGCTACGCTGTAACTATTAGGCGAAAGTTCAACATAATCGGTATAAGAGTCACTAGCAACTGTATTTGTTGTGTTTACAGTTGTACCGCGTGTAGCAGAAAAGCTTACTGGCGAGTAGTCATCAACCGTATTTATAAAACGTAATTGCCCCAGGGCAGATTGATGTTTAAGCTCAGTAACGTAGTTGTTATCGGTTACTACATCAAGCGTAATACCGCCTTCTTCTGTAGCATAACTTGGGCGGATCATTGCTACATAGCTTGCTTCGTCGTATAAATAAACAGATGACGACTCGTACACAACATCACTGCTGCCCGCTTCTGTTATGTAAACAGTGTAATAGCCTTCATCAATGCTTTGCAGATCTAACTCACTTAAATATTGAGCCGATGAAAAAAGTGTCGCGCTTTCAAATACGCCATCATCAGTTGCTAAATAAATATCGTAGTTAGTATCCTCCCCTGCAATATTGTAAAACCCTAAGTTAAACTCACCCGTATCGCTTGTGATAGGTACGCTAAGCTCTGTAAATGTAGGCTCATCAAAGTTGCCGCTCATTACTACTAACTGTGTTTTGTCGCCTTTAATAGAAATTTCTTGGTCGCTAATTGTTATATAGCTGTCGTTAGCATCTAGGTATTCAAAACTTACATCATAAGTGCCTGTGCTGTAGTTATGGCGAGTAGTTACATCGGCAAAATCAGCGCCTGAACGTTCTGTTTCTTCAACAAACAAACGCGTATATGGGCTATTGTAAGAGCCGTTATACAATTGGATGTAACCTGTAGAGCTTGAGCTATCGTCAGAGCCACAGCCCGACAAAATAGTAATTAGACTTAAGGGTAATGCAGCTTTTAAAAGGGAGTTGGTCATTAAGGTTATTCCTTATTATTAATATCCCCATTATGACCTAAACATTCTATTTTAATTTCATGATTTACAAAGCATTACCCTCACTGACATTTCCTTACGAAAACGTTAAAAAGTGTAGTAAATGTGCAAACAATAAGGACGTGTTTTTATATAGTTAAAAACGCTTACGGGGCAATTTCAAAACGATCTCGGCCACTCTTCTTAGCTAAATATAAAGCTTGATCAGCGCGCTTCATTACTTTATCTAAAGGCTCATTAGGCGTTTGCATTGCAACACCTATACTTACTGTTAAGTGGCGAGAATTTTGAACATTTATGGTGTGTGCAAGATCAATTAATTGCTGCGAAAAATCACACGCTTGCGTCATATTATTTATAGGCAAGTAGCCACCAAATTCTTCACCACCGAGGCGAGCAAATTTGTTTTGGTGCGTAAAAGCATTGTCGTATTTAGTTGCTAGTTCTTTAAGCACCACATCACCAACATCATGACCAAATTCATCATTAATTGCTTTAAAGTGGTCTATATCTACAATTAAAATAACGTAAGGTGAGTGCTGAGCATCTTTAGCGTGCTGATAAAAATAACGTCTATTATGTACCTTGGTTAAATCGTCAATAATTAGCTCACGCGCTAATCGATTATTAATACTTTGTATAAAGCGCATCGTTTTAAATAAACCATAGGAAGTTAAAAGCATGCCGCTGGTTCTGCATAAATCTTCAAAATAAATACTTACCCAGTAAGGCTGTATCACTATCTCATCGATTAAATCAGCTGTATTACCCATGGACCAGAGCATTAATCCGAGAGTCGAAAATGTATATGCAAGCTTTGAAAGTTTGGAGCACTGAACCATCCAAAATAAAAAAATAAGAACAATTAAATTAATAAAATCAGTTGTAAAACCGTAAACATTATTTTGAACTTGTAGGGGAGGAAAGTTAGTTAGGGAGTAGGCTGAAAAAATAACAATATAAGCTAATAAAAATAGGCTTACAGTTTTATTTTTCCAGCTCATTTTAAAAAAATTAGAAAGCCTGATAGTGAGTTTTACAGTTTCAATCATATTAACCTTAAGCTTTTCGATACTATATTAAAAAACTATAGCACATTACCAAAAAGGCTTATTAGAATAAGGTGGTTAATAACCTTTAATAATGAGCTTAAATCACCAAGCTTAATCCCCAAACTCCTAACACAAGTAACGTTATTAAAACCATTGCCTTAGTTTTGTGTTTACTAATGATTCGCTCAGCTTCATTACCTGCATAATAAACAATAATAGCCAGACCAAAGTAACGAATAGAACGCGCAATACCCGAGGCCAACAAAAACAGCCAAATAGAGTACTTAGTCGCGCCAGCTGCAAGCATCGCTATTTGAAACGGAATAGGCACTATGCCTAGTGTTATTACAAACCAAAAACCTTGATCTTGCATTTGCTGTTTAACGTTTTCAAATTGCTCAGGGCTCGAAAACGTATTAATAATCCAATCGCCAACCGCATCAAATAAATAATAACCCAACGCATAACCAAACAATGCGCCCACTATGCAGCCCAAGGTCGCCATTAATGCTATAAGCCATAGCTTTTCACGGCGAGCTTGCATTAGCGGTACTAATACAGCTTCAAGTGGAATAGGAACTATGGTTGACTCTAAAAACGACGCCACTGTAATACCGCTAAGCATATGCTTAGAGTCAATAAAATTACGCGTTTTTTCTTTTAGCTTTTTTTGAATGGCCATAGTAAATCCTTTTCACTTATCAGTAAGAACAAGAGTATTCAATAAGCCAATAATTACACATTTAGGTTAATACACGCTGAAAACAGTGTACTAAATTTATCAGGTCCTAGGGCGTATTGATCTTTGTGGATTGAAATTTGTTCAATCCAAGGAAGATTAAATCACGGCGCGAGGTTTGTAACCTAGTGGGCTAAGTAAAAATCGAGCAAAGCTTCCGCGTCCTGCTCACGCCCCTTACCTACATCCATGCAGGCAACAAAGAGTTAATCGTCCCTAGAAAGAACCCAGAGGGCAGCGCATGTTTGGTATTTATGCTGCGTTATCGCCTTATTTATGGGGAATAACCACACTACATAGGCTCTGCCTTGCCTAAAAACCAAACACACAGCTGCAAATTCAACCACCAATGATCAATACGCCCTACTGCATTAACAAATTAGTAATATCCATAATAATATTTTATTATGTGCCCATGCAGTTAGATTCCCTATCACAGTAGTTATTAATTTATGCAAAGTGCGCGTTTTATTCCCTTTAGAAAGCAAGATATTGTTGATATGTGTAGCGAAGAGCTTAAAAGCAGTACACAAAAAACATCGTTTAAACAATTTTGCGATTTACTAGCAAGCCTTATTCATTACGATTACCACTCAACACTTGAGTCACTTAAAAACAACTACGCCCCTTTTGATCCCAACAGTGACACGCGATCGTTAGCGCCAGTATCGGCGGATCAAAAAGCGCAGTGCCAACATGAGTTTGCTAAAGATTTTGCTAAGGTGCTTAATGCCGCTAATTTTGAAGTGATAACCAATGAAGACTTACAAGATGCATTAAATGAAGAGTCATTATTTAAGGTGCGCCTTGAAGTTGAATTTGACGACTTTGAAGAAGTGGTATTTTATCGCCGTGGCGAGTCGCAACTCACTGAAACTATTACCAGCTTTTGGGGCTTGCGTAAAAAGCCGCTGCACTTTACTAATTACGACCGTGTTGCCGTGTTTATTCGCTTTAAAGATAGCGCTTATTTTGAAGCTAAAAATAAAACGCCAATGGGATTTGAGCCAAGCTCAACCATAGTAAAGCTGTTTCAAAATGTGCCAAAGGCCGATCTCGAAATGCTATTTCCTAATAGCGAAGTACGCATGCGCCCTATTGATAAAGCAATTATTGGCTCATCGGCTTTAGTTGGCGGTGCAGTGGTACTTATAACTAAACTTGGCGCATCAATCGTATTATTGCTTGCTCTGTTTGCTTTTTGGGGTGGTTTTAGAAGTGAAGCTGTAGAAATGACCCAACAACATTTTATTACCTTTGCTATTGGCATGGGAGTATTTGGCAGCTTTATTTTTAAAGAATGGAGTAAGTTTAAAAACCGTAAAATTAAATTTATGAAAGCGCTTAGCGATAACCTCTACTTTAAAAACCTTGATAATAACGCGGGTGTTTTTCACACGCTTATTGACGCTGCCGAAGAAGAAGACATAAAAGAAGCCCTGCTTGCGTATACCTTTTTACTCAAATCAGAAAGCGGCTTAACCGCACAAACGCTTGATGAACAAATAGAGCATTGGTTTAAAAGTAAATACCAGTGCGATCTTGATTTTGAAATTAGCGACGCACTTGAAAAGCTGGTGCGTATGCGTTTGGTAACGTGCACTAGTGATGTGTATAGCGCAATAAATTTAGATCACGCAAAAACGATATTAGATGAGCGTTGGGATAATCTTTTTCAATATAATTAATGTAGTATTTTTGCTAAATAATACCCAAATAAAAAAGCAGCTGTAAGTACAGCTGCTTTTTTTATTACATTATTAATAGCTAGTATTTAAACTAATTCAGCTTCTGCTTTTTTAGTAAATTTAGAATGTACTAACTTATAAAGCGCAGGCAATATTAACAGTGTCAGTAAAGTTGATGAAATAATCCCGCCAACCACTACTGTCGCGAGAGGTTTTTGCATTTCAGAACCCGTTCCCGAATTAAGCGCCATAGGTATAAAGCCTAAACTTGCCACCAGCGCCGTCATCAGTACCGGGCGCAAGCGCTGTAATGCACCGCTGTGAATTGCATCAAACAAACTTAAACCATCGCTTCGTAACTGCTTTATAAACGACAGCATAACTACGCCGTTTAATACCGCGACACCACTTAGGGCAATAAAGCCGACACCTGCTGATATTGAAAGCGGCATATCGCGCAGCAATAACGCAAGCACACCACCCGTTAATGCCAGTGGCACACCACTAAATATAATCAATGAATCACGAAGCGATCCAAAGGCGCTATACAGTAAGCCAAATATAAGCAGTAAAGTGACCGGTACAACCAACGACAATCGCTTACTTGCCGATTGTAGCTGCTCAAACGTGCCGCCGTATTCAAGCCAATAGCCACTTGGTAAATTAAGTGATTCATTCATGCTTGCTTGCGCATCACTTACAAAGCTTGCTAAATCGCGCCCTTCCACATTGGCAGTTACCACTACGTTACGCTTACCACTTTCGCGGTTTATTTGATTAGGCCCTTTTTCAATGCTAATTGTCGCTACTTCGCCAAGCGGTACAAACGCAAGTTCTGGGTTACTATCTTTAGGTAAAGCAACTGGCAAACGAGCAAGTGCTGATACATCGCTAGACCAACGTTTATCAAGGCGTACTAATAACGAAAAGCGTTTATCGCCCTCGTAAATTAGCCCGGTTTGCACGCCGCCAACAGCGGCGGCAAGTGTTTGTTGAATATCGTTTACGCTTAAACCCAATAACGCCATGTGGTCGCGCATTGGTGTTACCGAAAGTGTTGGCAATCCTTCCATTTGCTCCAAACGTACATCGGTAGCGCCTGCAATATTACGCATTAGCCCTGTGGCTTTTTCGCCAAACTCTTTAAGTACGCTTAAGTCGTCACCATAAATACGCAGTGCCACATCGGCGCGCACGCCAGCAATTAACTCATTAAAGCGCATTTCTATTGGTTGTGTAAATTCGTAATTATTACCAGGGACATCGTTAACACGGGTACGAATTTGCTGAACCAATTCTGCTTTAGTAAGTGCTGGATTAGGCCACTCATCTTGCGGTTTGAGTATTAAAAAAGTATCGGCAACATTGGGCGGCATAGGATCGCTTGCTACATCGGCAGTACCAATTTTTGAAAATACGTTAGCAACCTCAGGCTGATCTAATATGGCTTGCTCAAGCTCTTTTTGCATTTGCACAGATTGCTCAATACCGGTGCCAGTAATGCGCAGCGCATGCATAGCAATATCACCCTCATCAAGTTTCGGTAAAAATTCTGCGCCCATGTTTTTAACTTTAAAACCAAGCACTAATACTAATGCAGTGGCAATACCCACCATCAGCCACGGTAATTTAAGCGATATACCAAGTAATGGCTTATACACTTTTTTAACGCCGCGCATGACTGCGTTTTCGGTTTCATCAACCTTACCGCGAACAAACACTGCAATAGCAGCCGGTACAAATGTAACGCCAAATATAAGCGCGCCAATTAACGCCGCAACTACAGTAAATGCCATTGGCTGAAACATTTTGCCTTCAACGCCGCTTAGTGCAAATAAAGGTAAGTAAACCAGCATAATAATAACAATGCCAAATACAGCCGGTGTAAATACTTCTTTGGTGGCTGCGGTCACTACATTTAAACGCTCGTTTAAAGTAAGTAGCCTGCCATGTTTATGCTGAGCTACACCGAGTTGGCGTAGGCAGTTTTCAACTACAATTACAGCACCATCAACAATTAAACCAAAGTCGATTGCGCCTAAACTCATTAGGTTACCCGATACGCGATTGCCTACCATACCTGTAACGGCAAACAACATACTCAACGGAATAACCATTGCCGTAATAAGCGCGCCCGTTACATTACCCAGCAGTAATAGCAAAATTACTATCACTAAAATGGCACCTTCAAATAAGTTGGTTTGCACGGTTGCTATGGTTTTATCAACAAGAGTAGTACGGTCGTAAACTGCCTCAACAATAACGCCAGCGGGTAAGCTTTTTTGCACATCAATTAACTTATCAGCCATGGCTTTTGCCACTATGCGGCTGTTTTCGCCAATTAGCATCATGGCGGTGCCGAGCACGGTTTCTTCGCCGTTATAAGTGGCCGCGCCGGTTCTAAGCTCTTTGCCTAAAAGCACGTTAGCCACATCTTTAATGCGTACAGGTGCATCGTCGCGCTTAGCTATAACGGTATTGGCTATGTCATCAATGGTTTTAAGCTGCCCAGGCGAGCGTACTAAATATTGCCCGTCAAAGCGCTCAATATAACCTGCGCCTCGGTTACTGTTATTAACCTCAAGTGCACTAATTACATCGCTAATAGTAAGCTTATAGGCAATGAGTTTTTCGGGCACTGGCGCTACTTGGTATTGGCGCTCAAAACCACCTTGGCTGTTTATTTCGGTAACGCCTTTTACTTTTAAAAGCTGCGGACGAATAACCCAATCTTGCAAAGTGCGTAAGTCTTCGGCGTTGTAAGCAGTGCCATCTTCTTTTAACGCATTAGGCGCGGCGTGCACACTATAAGTAAATATTTCGCCTAAACCACTGGCAATAGGACCCAAGTTTGGCTCTACGTTATTAGGTAAGTCGGATCGAATACTTTGAATACGCTCACCAATTTGCTGACGCGCCCAATAAATATCGGTGCCTTCATCAAAAATAACCGTTACTTGCGAAAGCCCATAACGCGAAAGCGAACGGGTATAATCAAGCTTAGGTATGCCCGCCATGGCGGTTTCTACCAAATAGGTAATGCGTTGCTCTACCTCTAATGGCGTAAAACCCTGCGCTTTGGTATTAATTTGCACTTGTACGTTAGTTATATCGGGTACTGCGTCTACTGCTAAATTTTGAATGTTGTATACACCAAATCCAGCAAATAAAAATGTAAGCGCAAGCACCAGCATGCGGCGTTTAACCGAAAAAGAAACTATCCAATTAATCATGGTGCCTCCTAGTGAGCGTGGCTTGCGCCGCTTTTTAAAATATCAGCTTTAATGACATAACTATTGTCTGTTACGTATTCGCTACCCGCGTTTAAGCCTGTAAGTACTTCTACCCACTCGCTATTTTTTGCACCTAAGGTAACGGGGCGTACTTCAAATACATTATTTTTACGAACAAACACACTGGGTTGACCGTTAAACTCTTGAATAGCTTGTGGCTTAACACGCACGCTGGCATTTATTTTAGCCACACTTACATCGCTATTTATATGCATGCCTGGGCGCCAATGCCCGTCTGGGTTATTAAGCTCTATACGGGCACGCGCTATGTGCCCGCCTGTCATCATTGGGGCTATAAAAAACACTTTGCCTTGCGTATTTAAATGGTGATGCAAGTCGTACACTTTAGCGCTTTGACCAATGGCTAGCTTTTCAATGTTTTCAGGAAAAGCCGATAACTCAACCCACACTTTATCAAGGTTAACTACCTGCATCAGTGCACTGGTGCTTGCAAGCTCGCCACGCTTTAAGTATTGCTCGGTTACAACGCCGCTAATTGGGCTTTTAATAGGGTAGTTTTGCAGTGTTTCGCGGTTGGTTACATTGGCAAGTACTTCGCCTTTTTTAACGTTTTGACCAATGCTTACAAAAATATCACTGATCAATCCTGTATACGGCGCCATTACTTCTACCGTGCCATGTTGTGTTGGTGCAATAACGCCAAAAAGCGTATCGGTAATATCCACTTCACCACTTTGCGCTATCTCGGTTTTAATGCCTGCGCGCTCAATAGCTCGCTCTGTTAACGTGGTACGGCCTTCGTGTTGATCGTATTCATAGCTAATGCTCTCGCCTTTATAATTAGCAATAACGGTAAGTGCAAACGAATGTGGTTCGTTAATTGATTGCGTGCTAACAAGGTAGTCGCCCTCAGCTGTAAACTGTATATTTTGCGACCCTTCAACTAAGCGCTTTAAACTCATTGTTATGTTTAAGTCGTTTATATTAATCGATTTATTTTGTTTATAGCCGTATACACGTAGCTCAACATTACCTGCAAATTCTTGCAATTTAAGCTCAAGGGTTAATTTAGGATCAGTTAATAAAAAGCCGCCGTGTGGACCTTGTTTTTTCTCGTGTTGCTCTGTTTCTTTATGACCTGACTCGCCATGCTCAGCAGAGGCAAATGCATGTGTACTTACAAAGCTGCTGGCAAACGAAAGTGATACTAGTAATGCGATTATATTTTTATTCATGATTGATGAGTCTCAATTAAAGATTGGCCTGTTAAACGCTCAAGAGTAAGTAGCACTTGGTACAGCTCTGCGTGAGTTGTAATAAGTGTGCGTTTAGAATCAAAAAGTGCTTGTTGAGCATCAAGCAATTGCAACACCGAAATTTGTCCGCGTTGATAACTTTTTAAGCTTTGCTCAATCAATGTTTGTGCCTGAGGAATAATTTGATCAGATAATAGCTTCGCCTGATTAGCTCGGCCTTGATAATAAGCGTACAAAGTACGTACTTGCTGGCGTAGCTGGATGCGCAATTGCCCTTGCTGCTCATTTAAAAGCATGAGCTGACTATTTGCAGCTGCAATATTTCCGCTATTTGAATTACTTAATTGCAGTGGCATAGAAAACGAAAACACTAATGAGCTGGAGTCGCTTTGTTGGTTATAGCGCACGCCTCCCCCTACATTAATATCGGTTTTTCCGTTTGCTTTTTGCAGTGTTAAATTAGCTGTTTGCTGTAAATATTGCTGTTGTAATAATGCAAATTCAGGGGCTTGGTTAACCGCATCTAAAAGTGCTTGCGCTGATTTAAGCGCAGTAATTACATTAATATTACCAGCAAAAGTATTGTAGGGTTGCTCATCACTCCACAGCTCGTTAAGCGATAAACTTGCTCGCTCAAATTCACTATTAAGCATGGCTTTATCAAGCTCTACTTGGCTAAGTGCATAACGCATGCGCGTCACATCAGCTTGCGACGCAGCACCTGCATTAGCTCTTTGCTCAATCGCTTTAAGTGCTTGGGTTACTACCTCTTTACGCTCGTTATTTAGACTTAATAATGTTTGAAATTTAAGCCCTTGGTAGTATCGCTCAGCAGTGGTTGCTAATAACGCTAAACGGGTATTTTGATACTGTATTGCTTGGGCTTTTATATTGGCGGTTGCGTAATTAATACGGTGTTGCCGCTTATCGCCCAGCTCTATTAGTTGGCTAAGCCCGAGCGTTATTTCAGCGCCTTGAATGCCACGCGCCTTGTTAGTGCCCAGTAAGTTTTCGGCTTCAACATTCAATACAGGGTTAGGCGAAAGAGCAGCTTGAGATTTAAGCGCACTCAATATTTTTTGATGATAAGGGTAGCGTTTTAATACCAGATTTTGTTGTTCTGTATTACTCAGTGCCTGCTTAAGGGTTAATGTTTTAACATTCGCCAAAGTACTAAAAGCAGGTAGCGCGCACATTAGCGCCACCAGCATAATTGGTTTTTTATTCATATAGCGTGTCCGTTTTTTAACAAACAGAGTTAACTTAATCACTACGCCTATTTTAAAAACAAGCGCGATCAAGCAACCTAAATATGTAAATAACTAGCCTAATAGCGCACAAGCGCAGGCAGTTTTTACAAAGTATTTAAAATTAGAAACTAGCTATAAAAATTTGGTGGCGGTACATCTGGCGGGTAATTTAACCCGTTATAGCACGCAGGCGAAGTTGCTTTACTTTGCTCTGGGCTTATTGAATGGCTAGAGGTGCTGTTATAGCCACAATGGCAATGTTGGTGAGCATGAATTTCGGTAGTTGATGTTTTATCGCTTTGGTTATCATCGGCTGTGGAGTCGCCTTGCGATAACGAACTGGTTACGTGATCAACGTCTTCTTGCAAATGATACGCAGCGCCATCACAGCTAATAAAGCTATGTACAAGCACTAATAATATCACTATTAAAAAACGGTTTGAGCGCATTACCTACCTAAAACTCTAAAATGCAATTTAAGAAATCGCACAATACCTTAAATTTATTCAAATGTAGAGAGCCGCTAACGTTATTTTCTAAATTCGCTTGGCGACACACCTACCGACTTCTTAAAACGTTTGGAAAAATTAAAAATATTAGAGTACCCCACATAACTTGCCACATGCGAAATTGGCCAAGCCGTGTTTAACAATAAGTTTTTAGCCCGTTCAATGCGTAAATAAATAAGTTGTTGTATTGGGCTTTTACCAAATTGCGCTTGGCATAAACGATGCAAATGCGGCGATGAGTAATGCACATGTTCGCACATTACCTCTATTGTCCAATCAAACTGCAAGCGCTTGTCTACCTCTTCAAACAGACTAATTAAACGGTTATGCGCCGCACCCTGTGAGTTATTTTGCAGCGTAGCATTTAAGTAATGACTTAAAATAGGCGTTACGCTTTCGCGTAAATTAGCATTAGACTCGCTGTATAAAAGCTCCATAGCAAGGTGTAACGGTTCAAGTTTTTGCTCGGTTAGTACCAGTGCTTGCGCTAAGTTTAAATGCTGCCAACGTTTAGTATTTGCAAGGTTTAACCAAATAACATCCCAATGTTCAGCATCAATTTTCACTTCAAAGCTTTGCTTTGCTGGTAGCACAATAAGTGTATTGGCATTAAGTGTGTACTGCTCATTTTGTGTTGTTAATTTACCCTGCCCTGCAAGCGTATAAAAAAGTGTATGTTCTAGCGGTGCTGAGCGTGCTACGCAATAACGACCCGATAGGTTTGAGCAACCCGCAAGTGCTATTTCAAGGTTTGACATTTGCGCGAGCGTTTGTGAATCAATAAAGCGTTCTATACAGCGCGGACCAATATCGAGTATGTCTTTAATGTTATAGCGCATAATTACAATGATAGTTTTGGATAAATAAAGGAGAGCTTTAAGCATAACCCCTGCGATTATTTTTAGCTATATTTAGCACATTATAATTGCCCGCTTATGCAATAGGATAAACATGACCTCTTTACAGCACATAATTAATCGCCGCGATTGGGAAAACCCAATTTCAGTACAAGTTAATCAAGTAAAAGCGCACAGCCCACTCAATGGTTTTAAAAGCGTTGAACATGCCCGTACTAACACGCAATCGCAAAAACAAAGTTTAAACGGTCAGTGGGACTTTAAATTATTTGATAAACCCGAAGCGGTTGATGAATCGTTGCTAAGTGAAACACTAAACAGCAACTGGCAAAGTATTACAGTGCCTTCTAACTGGCAATTACATGGCTTTGATAAACCTATTTACTGTAATGTTAAGTACCCATTTGCAGTTAACCCGCCTTTTGTACCAAGCGACAACCCTACAGGCTGTTACCGCACTGAATTTAATATAAGCGAAAGTCAGCTAACTCAGCGTAATCATATTATTTTTGAAGGCGTTAACTCGGCGTTTCACCTGTGGTGTAACGGACAGTGGGTGGGTTATTCACAAGATAGCCGTTTACCGAGCGAGTTTGATTTAAGCGAACTGTTAGTGGCAGGTACTAACCGTATTGCGGTTATGGTTATTCGCTGGAGCGATGGCAGTTACCTAGAAGATCAAGACATGTGGTGGCTAAGTGGTATTTTCCGCGATGTTAACTTACTTACAAAACCACAAAACCAAATACGTGATGTGTTTATAACCCCCAATTTAGACGCTTGCTATCGCGATGCAACGCTACATATAAAAACGGCGATTAATGCGCCAAATAACTATCAAATAGCGGTGCAAGTTTTTGATGGCGAACAGGCGCTATGTGAGCCACAAATTCAAAGTACTAACAATAAACGTGTTGATGAAAAAGGTGGCTGGAGCGATGTTGTATTTCAAACAATTGATATACAAAGCCCTAAAAAATGGACCGCCGAAACCCCATACTTATACCGCTGCGTTGTGAGTCTGCTTGATGAGCATGGCAATACCGTCGATGTTGAAGCCTACGACATTGGCTTTAGAAAAGTAGAAATGCTTAACGGGCAACTGTGTGTAAACGGCAAGCCGCTACTTATACGCGGCGTTAACCGCCACGAACACCACCCAGAAAACGGTCATGCAGTTACTACCGCCGATATGATTGAAGATATTAAGCTGATGAAGCAAAATAACTTTAACGCCGTGCGTACTGCTCACTACCCTAATCATCCCCGTTTTTATGAGCTATGTGACCAGCTAGGTTTATACGTAGTTGATGAAGCAAATATAGAAACCCATGGCATGTTTCCTATGGGCAGGCTTGCAAGCGATCCGCAGTGGGCTGGTGCATTTATGTCGCGTTATACACAAATGGTTGAGCGCGATAAAAACCACGCCTCAATTATTATTTGGTCATTGGGCAACGAATGCGGACACGGCGCAAATCATGATGCGATGTACGGCTGGTCAAAAAGCTTTGACCCCTCTCGCCCAGTGCAATACGAAGGCGGCGGCGCAAATACAACGGCTACCGATATTATTTGTCCAATGTACGCTCGTGTAAATACCGATATTAAAGACGATGCGGTACCTAAATACTCTATTAAAAAGTGGCTAAGCCTACCAGGTGAAACTCGCCCGCTTATTTTATGTGAATACGCCCATGCAATGGGCAACAGCCTAGGTAGCTTTGATGATTACTGGCAAGCATTTAGAGAATACCCACGCCTGCAAGGTGGCTTTATATGGGATTGGGTAGATCAAGGTTTATCTAAAACTGACGAAAACGGCAAGCATTATTGGGCTTACGGCGGCGATTTTGGTGATGAACTAAATGACCGTCAATTTTGTATAAACGGGCTATTGTTCCCAGACCGCACGCCACACCCTAGCCTGTTTGAAGCTAAATACAGCCAGCAGCATTTACAATTTACGCTGCGCGAGCAAAATCAAAACCAATACACCATTGATATATTAAGCGATTACGTATTTAGACACACCGATAACGAAAAACTGGTTTGGCAACTAATGCAAAATGGCATCTGTGTTGAGCAAGGCGAGCATGTACTTAATATTGCCCCGCAAAGTACGCACACGTTAACGATTAAAACTAAAACAGCGTTTGAGCAAGGTGCGCAATATTACCTTAATTTAGATGTAGCACTAATTAACGACTCACACTTTGCAAACGCTCAACATATTATGGATACCGAACAATTTAAGCTTATAAATAGTAATAATTTAAGCAGTAAGTCATTTGCATCATCATCTGAGCAAAACGCTATAAGTGTTAATGAAACCGACTCTCAACTAAGTATTGAAAACGATAAATTTAAACTGATTTTTAATCAACAATCAGGGCTTATAGAGCAGTGGTTACAAAACGATACTCAGGTTATTAGTAGCCCACTGGTTGATAACTTTTATCGTGCCCCACTTGATAACGACATTGGTGTAAGCGAAGTAGACAACCTAGACCCCAATGCATGGGAGGCTCGTTGGTTGCGTGCAGGTATAGGGCAATGGCAGCGCACATGCAGCTCGATTCACGCAGTGCAATCAAGTGTTGATGTACGTATTACTTGTGTATTTAATTACGAGTTTAATGGCGTGCTACAGGCTCAAACACAGTGGCTATATACACTAAATAATACCGGCAATATTAGCTTAAATATTGACGTGCACTTAAACGATACTCTGCCGCCAATGCCGCGTATAGGGCTAAGCACAACGCTTAACAAGCAAAGCGATACAAAAGTAAACTGGCTAGGTTTAGGGCCTTTTGAAAACTACCCAGATCGCAAAGCCGCAGCACGTTTAGGTTATTACAGCTTGAGCTTAAATGAGCTACATACACCGTATATATTTCCAACTGATAATGGCCTGCGTAGCGATTGCCAATTGCTGAGTATTAATAACTTAACTGTAACTGGCGCGTTTTTGTTTGCAGCCAGCGAGTATTCGCAAAGTACGCTAACGCAAGCAAAGCACACTAACGAACTAATTGCTGATGATTGCGTACATGTACACATTGATCATCAACATATGGGCGTAGGTGGCGATGATTCATGGAGCCCAAGTACTCATAAAGAGTATTTACTTGAGCAAAAGCAGTACAGTTATTCTTTAACTTTTTCAGCTAAATAATTTAGTAGTTAACCTACAAAAACAGCGGCCAAATTGGCCGCTATTCTTCAATTAATAAACTCTATTTTTTAGCTAGCTTTTTAACTAATACGTTATCAAGCGAAAAACTTCCCGCTCCTTGAATTGCTAAAACTACAGTTACTACAAGTAACGTTAATGCGTATTCATAGCCATTGTTTGCCATAAATAAGCCATTACTAATATGTACGCTAAAAATAGCAATCATCATAGTAAAGCCGGCAACTACAGCTGCTGGGCGAGTTAACAATCCAATTGCTAATGCAATGCCACCAAAAAACTCAGCGCTACCTGCCATCATTGCTAACCAATAGCCAGGCTCTAAACCAATACTCGCCATCCATTGACCTGTACCTTCAAGCCCGTAACCGCCAAACCAAGCAAATAGTTTTTGTGCACCATGCGCCGCTAAAATAAGGCCAACTGGTACTCGTAAAATTAATGCTGCTACGCCTGCTTTTGAGCTAAGTAATGTGTTTAGTAATTTCATGAGTTTAGTCCTGTTTTAATTTATTTAATCGTTAGATTTTTCCTAACCGTTGAGCACAGTTTACTATCATCATTAAAAAACATTAATACAGACTTTATTGGTTAATTAGCAACACAGTATTTATAATAAACCATAAAAAAACCGCCAACCTAAAGGTCGACGGTTTTTTATTAACGCTAAAACTTAGTATATTTAAGTAAGCGCTTAGCTTTGAAAATTAAGCAACTGCTTGCTCTAAAATTTCGCGGCTTTCTTTAAGCGTAATAGCTTGGTTTTCACCAAGTGCCAGCATGCCGTGTGCTTCAAGTTTGCCAATAATATTGTCGATTGCTGCTGCTTTATCATCGCCATGTTCAGTAAGTTGCGTGGCTACATCAAGGCTGTGGTAAAACGCTTCAATTGCTGCAATTGTTTTCTCTGCTAAATCGTCTGATTGCTCAAGGCCAAATACGTTTTTACCCATTTGCTCAAGCTTTGCTTTTTTAACTGCAAATTGGTTGCGTAGTAAAGAAGGCTGAACGATAGCAAGTGAACGCGCATGGTCAACACCGTAAGCGGCTGTAAGCTCGTGGCCAATCATGTGTGTTGCCCAATCTTGCGATACACCTGAGCCAATTAAACCATTAAGTGCTTGGTTAGCTGCCCACATAAGGTTTGCACGCCATGCGTCGTCTTGGTTTTCAAAGTTATCGCCCAGTGTTTTAAGCGTTCTTAAAAGTGCCTCTGCGTAACCTTCTTGAACCAATGCTGTTTCAGGGAATGTTAGGTACTGCTCACAGGTATGAACCCATGCATCTACTAATCCATTTACAAGTTGGCGCTGTGGTAATGTTTTCATTACATCAGGGTCCATAATCGCAAATTTAGGAAGTACTTCTGGTGATGCAAACGGTAGTTTTTGCTTCGTTGCTTCTTTGCTCACAACTGAGTTTTGGTTAGACTCCGAACCCGTTGCAGGCAATGTTAATATTGCACCAATTGGTAATGCGCTAGTAATAGTGTGCTTACCAGTAGGAATATCCCAACCTTCGCCATCATAAACTGCAGATGCTGCAATGTATTTAACGCCGTCGATTACTGAACCGCCGCCTACACCTAGTACAAAGTCGATGCCTTGTTCTTTACAAATTTTTACTGCTTGGTCTAGTACTTCTATAGTTGGGTTAGCGCCTACACCCGAAAATTCAACCCAGTCAAAGCCTTCAAGTGCTGCTGCAACTTGGTCGTACACGCCGTTCTTTTTAATTGAACCGCCGCCGTACACTACAAGTACTTTTTGATCCTTTGCGATCAAATCAGTTAGTGAGGCAATTTGTTCTTGGCCGAACTGGATAAGTGTTGGGTTTACGTAGCTAAATTTCATTATTTTGCTCCTAGGTGACGGTTAAATACTAAATAGAATGCTTAGTTACTAACTAAGCTAAACTTCAATGAGTGCATATTAGTGGCAAAACAAACATAAAAAAAGCCTAATAACTCGCAAAAGCTTGCCTAAAACTGTCAAGATTGATATTTTACGCAAAATTCGTACGATAGTAGAAGTTTTAATGTCCTCAATAGCCAACATGATGCAAAAATTTGCAGAGCACAATAATTTACTTAACTTTGAAGGCAACATGGAAACCATTATTCCAGGTGTGTATTTTCATCGTGCAAGTAAAAGCTCGCCGCGCCAGCCACTTATATATAACTCAGGTATTATTATTGTTGGACAAGGACATAAGATAATTCATTTTCCTGATCATCAAATAAAATATGGTGAAGGCGACTACCTTGTTTTAGGTGTACCTGTGCCACTTGAATGCGAAGCTTTTACCGATAACAACCTGCCTGTTATGGGGATTGTTATAGATATAAACCCGGTAATGTTACATAAATTAGTAAACCAAATTGGTACACATAAGCCATTCACTACTGGGCAAATGAGTGGCGTTCAATCGGCTAAAATAGATGGCGCAATGGAGCAAGTAACCCACCGTTTACTTAGCGTGCTTAATAACCCCATTGAGGCTGACGTTTTTGGCGAAGATATAGTAAAAGAATTAGTATATCGTGTACTTTGTGGCCCACAAGGACATACTTTAATAGGGCTTGCTATGCATGATGGGCATTATGCGCGTATCGCCCGCACGCTTTCAACTATGCACAGTAGTTATGCCAATCAAATTACAGTTGAGGGGTTGGCTGAAGATGTAAACATGAGCGTATCGTCGTTCCATCGTGCTTTTAGGCAAGTAACGTTTGAGTCACCTTTGCAGTATTTAAAAAAAGTACGCTTAGCTAAGGCTAAAGAGCTTATAACCAGTAGTGGAAGCAAAGCCAACGAAGCCGCATTAAAGGTTGGCTATACCAGCCCATCGCAATTTAGCCGCGAATTTAAACGCCACTTTAATAAAACCCCCAGTGAAATGTTAATTCAACTACATAACTAGGTAATGGTTTTAGAGATGTAAATTAACCGAGAGAGTCAATCTTAAGCACTGCTTTTTTGGTGTTTAGCAAAGCTTGCTTAGTAAATTGGCGATTAATAAGTTGGCTAAAAATAATAGTAAATAACGTTGAGAAAATGGCAGCTGTTGCGTACACCTGCCAAATCATAAAGTTATGTTTTAACATAAACGCAATCACCGCAAAAAATACACACCCACCTAATGAACCAATAAGACCGCCATTAAGAATTTTAAACGTTGAGGCTTGTTTGTCACTAAAATGGGCAACACTGCCCATTACCGCCAAAATAACCGGAAAGGTAGATATTAACCCGCTCCACGCAGACCCTATATGCTGTGATATAAACGTAACAAGCACGATAAAGCTCGTCACTAATATCATTTTTACCAGAAGCTCCCAGCGAGCATTTAATGGTTTTGCATCAACCGATATATTTAGCTTTGTAGAGATAATAGTTAAACCGAGTAAAATACAAAGTGAAACCACACTCGCCACAATAATATTCACTGGTAAAAATAAAGTAATAACGCTAAATACACACCAAATACTCAACGCTGTAAAAAGCGATTTAAGCATTCCAAACCTTCGTGATACAACCAAGTAACTAAAACAAAATAAGCCTATACCGCTCATACCATAAAGAGAGGCCACCGCTGAGTTAGCTGCAAATAATTTACCTTGCTCTAATGCTATAAAATAAGAAATAGGCCCAGAGGTAATAGGCAAGCCAGGAATTATGCCGCTAACAAAACTACCAAAGCGTTTTTGGGCGAATGTTATTAGTAAAATAAGCAAAGGTGCAATTATGAGTTTAAGCAGCATAAATAACAATAAAGTATGAGAATTGAAATTAAGTCTACGTGTCTATACCTACATTGTAGAGTGAATAAAAATCATGTATGTAGCGTAATTTTTTTTACCTGTAAATATTAACTAATTTATCAAAACACTGATTAATAGTTATAAAAAAACCACTTGTTAAAGTGGTTTTTTAGCTTAACTTAAACAACAGCATTTATACTTTTTTAAATAAAACCTCTGGATTTACCATGGTTTTCATTTCAAGCACATTGCCATTTGGATCTTCAATAAAAAACGTTTCTTGCTCAAACTCATCACCAATAAAACGGCGATATGGTTTATCTAGGTATTCAATACCCGCATCTTCAATACGTGTTTTTAACCCGTTAAATTCATCTTCAGATAAGTGAATCCCAAAGTGAGGTACTGCTACAGCTCCCATATCAACATCATGGCGAACTGTTGGTAGGCGCTCAACACTTTGGTGCAAGGTAAGTTCATTACCCCAAAAATCTATATCTACCCAGCGACCTTCTTCACTGTTACCCGTTTTACAGCCTAGTACGTCACAATAAAACGCTTTAGCCACTTTTAAATCGCCAGCCGGAATAGCCAGATGTAAACAGTTAGACATAAATAACCCTTGGTTAACACTTTAATACATTAAATTATCGCCATTATACATAACTTGTGATTTATAGAACATTAACAGCGGCACTATTAAGCATATTTAATACCTAAATGCAGTTTAAAAAACACGCTTTTAAAGTTTGTAATTACTTATAACATTTATTTGTTAGAGAGTATTAGAAAGCGCAAAAGGATTAGTTTAAAATGCGCCGCTATGATTAAATTCTTACTTTTAAAATTCATCACTTTCTTTTTAGGCTTTGTAGCTTGCTTTGCTATGCACACTACTTTTGCATTACCTTTAGTGATTTCTGCTGCGCTAACGGGGCTTATTGGCTCGTTTATTCCTTTTCCTGCACATTATAAAAACCATCCGTATGCTGCAATTTATGCTGGTAGCTTTGCAGGCATGTGTTCAACTCATTTAATTACCAGTTACTGGGAAATTGCTATTATTTCGCTTATTGGCTCAAGTTTGTATGTGCTTACTATGAATATGTTTACAGGTTTTGGTGGCAAGCTTGGCAGCGTAGCTTTTGCAAGCGTGGCACTTTTTGTATTAGCCAAAGGAATTGTATTATGAGTATTGAATATCCATTACTTGTACTGCTTGGGGCTTTTTTAACATTTTATTTAGCTAAGCATAGTCGCTTTGACGGGGTTAGAGCGTCGTCTTCACTTTCTATTATTGCTTATTTAATTTTTAGCGCTTTAAATTTGAACCCCGATTTATACGCAATTGTATTTTTTGGCGGCACATTCATAGGTATGAGCGCCCCACATCGATTTGGTATTTATACTGTAGCAAGCTCATCTATTTTGTTTTCAATCTTATTTGAATTTCTTGTACCAAAACTTGACGGCTATGGCGGTGCATTGGGTATTAGTGCATTTTTATCTGTATGTATTTGCCATACTTGTATTTTATTAGGTGCCCCAAGAAGTAAAAAACCGCCACCAGTTCAATAAAAAGTGGAAACTAGGCTGATTTTTATCCTGACATTAACTTTAATATATTTAAAAATTAGAGTGTAAAATATTCATGTTTTAACCTGTTCCTTTTTTCTGCAAGTCTGTTAGAATCTTCCGCGAACTTTATTTACCCTAAATAAAGACAATCATATATGGATTTATGAAAATGAAAAAACTAATCGCAGTAGCAGCTCTATCTTTACTTCCTTTCTCAAACGCAATGGCTGACCAAGATATTGGTTGTGGTCTTGGTTCTATGTTATTTGCTGGTCAGCAAGGTAAAGGCGTTAAAATTTTAGGCGCTACAACAAATGGTACATCTGGTAACCAAACTTTTGGTATCACTTTTGGTACTCTTGGTTGTGATGGTACTGGTACAGTAACTTCTTCAGAAAAAATCGCTTTATTCATTGACGGTAACATGGAGCAACTTGCTCGTGATATGTCAAAAGGTGAAGGCGAAACTTTAGCTACTCTAGCTGAAGCTTGGGGTGTTGCAGATCAAGATAAAGCAGCGTTCAATAAGCTTGCTCAAGCACAGTTTTCTTCAGTATTTACTTCTGAAAACGTAACTTCACAAACAGTTTTAGAAAACCTAAACACTGTTCTTGCAAGTAACGCACAACTTGCTTCTTATACTCTTTCTTAATCAGCTAAATTAGCCGGTTTTATACGTATAAATAAAGCCGCTGGAGTATTTCTCTAGCGGCTTTTGTAATTTAGTGATTATGAAAAAAATATTATTTGGTTTACTGCTCGCTCTTTTTAGTACTTACTCAAACGCTCAAAGTATTGAAACAAATACATTAGCAACACACCCTTACTGGCTTAAATTAGGTCACTACCGCTTGGCCACATTAGGTGATTGGAAAAGTGAAGTAGACAGTGCTGAGTTTTTTTTATCTCCTACAGGTAAAACAAGCCCATATGACGAACTTAAAGCCACTATAGCTGCATTTAGTGGTAAAAATACTGACCCAAAAACAACACAATATCGTTGTCAGTTTCCTGCACGTTATAAATGGCTAAAAACAAAAATTAAAAATAACTGGCCCGAACTTAATTGCCCAGAACTACAGGCGTGGCAAAAAATAATAAACCCTAAAGGGGTTACGTTAGTTTTTCCAACTGCATTTATGAATAGCCCATCATCAATGTTTGGCCACACTTTACTTCGTATTGATGCAAAAGATCAGACTCGCCATAAAGAGTTGCTCGCATTCGCAGTTAATTTTGCAGCAGAGCCAGACGGCTCAGATAACGCAGCTATGTATGCACTAAAAGGCTTGATTGGCAGCTACCCAGGTAAGTTTTCGCTTATGCCGTACTATAAAAAAGTACGCGAATATAATGACTTAGAATCTCGTGATATTTGGGAATACAAACTTAATTTATCAGAGCTACAGGTAGAGCTTATTTTATTGCACTTGTGGGAGCTACAATTAGCTACATTCGATTACTTTTTTATTGATGAAAACTGCTCTTACCAATTACTTGCATTATTACAACTTGCACAAGAGGACTTTGATTTAACATCGTCATTTAATATGCAAGCTATTCCATCAGATACCGTTACAGTACTAAGAAATAACAACTTATTACAAACACCTAATTACCGCCCTGCTTTTGGTACTAAGCTATACCATTACTCTACTCAAATGACTGACGAACGACTTGATGATGCAAGAGAGTTAATGCAAGGTGGCTCCCTCAATACTCGTAATTACTCACAGTCGCAATTAGTCGCTATATTAGAAATGGCGTATGAATGGTTAAATTTTGAATTTTACGATAAAGCGTTAAATCGTGAAGAAATTGCCCCGAGACTAACTAAGCTACTCCTAATGCGCAGCAAATATAATGTAGCTTCGCCATTTACTAAGCCAAACCGCCCTATTGCTTCCCCAGAGCAAGGTCATGGTTCTTCTAAAGTATCGCTAGGTAGGGTACAAAATAATAACCAAGTAAACCTTACAAATTTTGGTTATAGGCTTGCGTATCATGACTTACTAGATAGGCCTGAAGGTTTTATAGCGGGTGCACAAATTAGTTTTTTTGATTTGGAAGCCGCTATTACTGACGAAGGAAATGCAGATATTGAACATTTTTACTTATTAGATGCTATGTCGCTTGCACCCGATAACCGCGTATTTGATAGCTGGTCGTGGAACTTTAAAATGGGCTTTGACCGACAACCAAGTGACAATAAACGTTTAGGCCGCTTTTTTACAAAAGGAGGTTATGGTAAATCTTATGGCGATCCTAATAATCTGCACGGCTATATTCTTGGTCAATTTGAGCTAAATACAGGCGATATAACCGACCGACTTAGTACTGGAATAGGCAGCGAAGCCGGTGTAATTTGGCAAATAAACAATAAGCATAAACTCGCTTTGACTGGCAATATATTATGGCTAACTGATAACGCAGCAAGTAAGCACAGCGAAATAGCTATAACATGGAATTACGCTGTTTCTCGCAATGTATCGCTGCGCAGCAAAGTACAGCATGCTCAATGGCATAGCCATAATTCATCAATGAGTTTAGCTATGCAGTTTTACTTTTAACTTTTTCAATATTATTTATATTTAATGCTACTTGTAGGGTAGCCAAATAGCACTCTACATTTAGCTTTTATTCCCGATGCCTTATAAACACTTTTCAATAAGTGCTCCCACTGATGAAACGTAATAACGACTGGGTTATTGCTATTAAGCTGCCCTATAATGCCGTATTTACAAGGCTTTGATTTATCTTCTTCTACAAAGGTGCCAAATAACTTATCCCAAATAATAAGTACACCTGCAAAGTTTTTATCAAGGTAACCTGCATTTATTGCGTGATGAACTCGGTGATGCGAAGGCGTATTAAATACTTTTTCAAACCAGCCTAACTTACCCACTATTTGAGTATGTACAAAAAATTGATACGCCAAATTTAATGCAACCACGCTAAATACTGTTAGCGGTTCAAATCCAATTAAAATCATAGGTAGCCAAAACACCCACATACCGGCTACGGGGTACATTAAGCTTTGCCTAAATGCGGTGGTGAAATTCATTTTAGTTGAGCTATGGTGCACCACATGTGCAGCCCACAACCAATGAATATGATGCGATGCTTTATGAAACCAATAATACAAAAAATCTTGCAGTAAAAATGCAAATGCAATACTTAATACACTCACTTCAATATCAAACAATCTATAGCCATACAACCAATTAAATAAAGGCATTAACAGCAGTAACGCAATAGCATCTGCGCCTTGGTGTAATAGCGCTAACACTGTATTTGCTAGGCTATCTTTTATGTCGTAATAGCACTTAAACTTAATAAACTCACAGCAAACAAATATCAAAAATAACGGGCTAAGAGCGAGCAAAATAATTTCTGAGTTCATACTTTACCCGCCAAAAAATAATTATTTAAATTGTTTAACGCTTGGGCTATATCTTTTGCAATAACATATTTAAGTAATGCATTTGGCATCCACCATGGAGCTGAGCAGCTTATGCAATAGTTAAGTTCGGTAACTAAAGTATTGATGTCTTTATTTGCAGTGAGGTATATATCGCCTCGATGATTAGCTACTGGTTTATCGCCTACTATTTGGTAACTGATCTGATTTTGATCGGCACTGATTATTTGCTCTGAAAAAGTTATTTTACCTATTTTTACTTGCCTAACAGATCCTTTTCCGCCTTCTATTTGCCCTTCGTCTTGTGCTTGTAGCAGCGTAAATTTGGCATTAAAAAATCGATGCAACTGTTGATGATCCAATAGTGTGCTTATTATTTGCTGTGGCTGTGCATTAAGCGCTTGTTTAATTGTTATAAGTATCATTTTTACAGCAAGAGGTTATTAGGCATTCAACTAGCATATAAAAATTTAACGTGGCAAACTTGCTAATACACGACTATTTTTTAGCTTTAGATGACAAATGCACACATTGGCTGATCATTACTTTTCAAGTATTCTTGATTACTTACAAGCGCAAGGCATTAATACTAAAACGGCTTTGCACGCTATTAGCTTTGACGAATTTAGTAATCAGCGTACCCATCAATTAGCGCCGCGTATTAGTTTAAATAGTTACAATGCTTTATTAGTTTATGGCAAGAAAACACTTAACGATCCTCTTTTTGGTTTTACCCTAGGTCAGCAAATTCGCACTGCTGACTACGGCGTTTTAGGTTACTTAATTGAATCAAGCGATAACTTAAGCAGTGCCATTAAAGCATTGTTAAGCTACGACAGCTTGGTGGCTGATATTGGTAAAGCCAAGTTTGAACTAAATACTGATACAGCAACTATTCGTTGGATTGCTCACCAAAGTTGTAATGAGCATGTTGTTTTACGAAACATGACCGCGTGGGTAAGTGTGATTCGCCAGTTAATAAATTTAACGCTTTCGCCAAGTAGTATTAGTTTCACTTATAATTGGTTGCCATCGCAAAGGCGCGCCCTTGAATCATGGTTTAAATGCCCTGTAAAAAGCAGTGCTGAATATAATCAAATTAGCTTTCCGAGCGATTATTTGACGCTGCCCTTTAAAACCGATAACGCCATTATTAATTCTACTTTTAAGCAATTGTCAGAGCAGCAACTCTCTAACTTTAAAAGCCAGCAGTGTATTGACGATAAAGTTAATCAGTTACTTACAGCTAAAACTACCTTGCAAAACTGCAACCTAATAGGCATAGCTGATGCGCTTAATTTAACACCCCGAACGCTACAACGACGCTTAAAACAACAAGACTTAACCTTTGCTCAGCTACTTGAAAAAGAACGTAAAAAACGTGCAGATACATTAATAGCCAGCATGCCACTTGCTGATTTATCTAATATTTTAGGATTTAAAGATCAAAGCTCTTTTAATCGAGCTTTTTTACGCTGGCATAAATGCTCGCCATTACAATTTATAAAATACAAAACAGCAAGAACAGCCAAGTAAGTGCAAATTATTTACGTTATATAAACATAATATATATATGTTTTAGTTAATACTCTCTACACTAGGTGTATTATTGCTTTAAAAGATTTTTTATGTTTTTGCGTGTTTTATTAAGTGCTTTTGTATTTATTTTATATAGCCCCCTGTGTAACGCCGATTCGGTTACTTTTATAGCTGAAGACCTTCCTCCTTATCACTTTAAAAATCAGCAAGGTGAAGTAAGCGGCGCTTTAGTCGACATTGCCAAAGCAGTTGTGAAGCAAACAAACTTAACCGCTAATTTTGAAATAATGCCTATGGCCCGCGTTTTTAAAGAGCATAAAACAAATACCAACGCCATAATGTTGTCTTTGTTAAAAACCCCAGAGCGGATTAATAAATATACGTGGTTAGGCGAAGTGTATTTTGCAGATGCTTATTTAATTAGCTTAAAAAGCCATGTAGATGAAGTTGTTCACTTAAATTTTGCTAAAGAGTATAAAGTAGCAACCATTCGTGGCTACCTGAGCGAAGCCTACTTAAAACAAAAAGGCTTTACCGAAAATAACAATTTAATACTGGTCAGTTACTATAATCAACTTTGGCAAATGCTTTATAAAAACCGGATCGACTTTGTAGTAACTAATACACTTACACTTAATAACGAGCTAAAAAGCCTAGGACTCGATCCTAGCCTAATAACAAAACGAATTCATTTAAGCGATCTTCCCTCCTCACTTAATTTTGCAGCAAGTAATCAACTTAATCCTAAAATAGCTAAAGCACTCTCTGACGCATTAAGTAACATTAAAGAAAATGGTGAATACCATGCCATTTTAAACAAGTGGCAACTTTTATTACCAAACACGACTAACATGCAGCACTAACTATAGTTAAAGCCCGGCATTAGTTATTGGCAGTGGTTATTTAGTTATTTGCTAAACGCGGCAAAGCAAACTACAAAATTAAAAATCTCCTCCCCCCCCCAAAATAGACTACACCTTAGCGCCAAAATCTACGTTATACATCACTAAATGAATAGCCAAACACATAAAAAATACATACCGCAAACACTTCCATAAAAGCCGTTAAAAAACACCTAAACCAAATTGGTATAACAAAAGATCATTTAAAAAATATTTAATTTTACTAATTGGTAAGTTTTAATTGTTAAATTGGTATGCTAGATTGAGATTAAGCGATGCCTGTACCGCACAATTTTTACTTCATCACACAGAGACAATAATGATAAAAAATACATCCACATTTAAACTTACGGCTTTAGCCGTTATCACCCCTTTACTTTTTACCGCTTGTTCAAGTACCCAAAGCACTAATCAGCAAAGCGATGCGCCGGTACCTGCAACAAAGTTTGATTTATCTCACTGGAAAATAAATGTACCAGTGGATTTAAACAACGACGGTAAAATTGATGAAATAGATGTAGAAGAAATTCAGACTTACGCACACCCTGATTTTTTCTACCTTGATGATAAAGGCTACATGATATTTACCTCCCCTAATAAAGCGCTTACAAGTGCTAACTCTACTAATACCCGTAGTGAACTTAGACAAATGATCCGTGGATCAAATACTAAAATTAAAACTAAACACTCTAAAAACAACTTTGCTTTAGCTGTTCACCCGCTATCTGACCGATTTGGTTCTGTTGGTGGAAAAATGGAAGCAACATTAAAAGTAGACCACGTTGCGCTACGTGCTACCGACCCTGATAAGAAAGCAGCTTACTCGGTTGTTGTAGGACAAATTCACGCGGGTAAAGATCAGGCACTTATTGATACAAAGCTTGGTTATGGCTGGGGCAATGAGCCACTTAAAATATATTATAAAAAATGGCCAGGGCATAAAACAGGCTCAGTTTTTTGGAACTACGAACGTAACTTAGCTAAAACGAATCCTGATCGTACAGACATTACTTACCCTGTTTGGGGTAATACATGGGAAAACCCTAACGAGCCAGGCAGCGCCGGTATTTCACTAGGTGAAGAATTTAGCTACACGGTAAATGTGTATAAAAATGTTATGCACCTTACATTTAGCGCACAAGGCAAAGAAGACGTTAATTACTCTATTAACTTAGGTAATAACGTAGATGCTTATGGCAAAGTGGACGAAAAAGACCATCCACATGGCTACGCTGCAGATTGGCATTACTTTAAAGCCGGCGCTTATAACCAATGTAGTACTAAAAGCGCGAAAGGTATTTGGTACCCAGGTTGTTTAGGTACTGGCGATTGGACTACAGATAAGCAAAATGGCGATTACGCTCAAGTAAGCTTTAGTAAACTAGAGTTAAGCCCAGCGACACCGCCAACAAAATAACTAGGCTAGTACAGCCTCAGATAAGTAATTTTTTAGTGATGTAAACAGTGGCGTTGGTAGATTATTAATATCGTACCAGCGCCACTTTAAACATTTATTAGGCTCTTTAAGCTCAGGCTCTCCGCCTTCAAAATCAGCTTTTACATACAGCGTAATATAGTGCTTGTTCTCTGCTGTAAAAATATCATTGGTAAAATCAAGCTTAGTAATTTTACTTACCTTTAAACCTGTTTCTTCAAACACTTCTCGTATTGCACATTGCTCAACACTTTCACCAAACTCTAAATGCCCACCAGGTGTTGCCCATGTATTAGCACCATGCGCGCCAATGCGCTCACCTAGTAAAATTGTGTTTTGATGCTTTATGATAACCGCCACACCAACTCTTACTACGTTACTCATATCGTATTTTCTCTTATTTTTACTGCCCGCCATGCTGAACCACACGCTTTGTATTGTCAATTTTGTATTTTTAAAACCAGTGTGTTGATTAACTTTTAACCGACCAAGGTCGAATAGCTTGCTTGCTAAAAAAAGCCTACATTTTGTAAGGTCTCTCACACACAAATTTAGCTTTAGGAGCCTTACATGTCAGGCGAATATAAACAGCAATATAATGCCTTTAAACAAAACCCAGCCCAATTTTGGCTCGAACAAAGTAAAAATATTCCATGGTATAAAACCCCCACAAAAGCATACACACAAGACGACGACGGGCTTTATCATTGGTTTAGTGACGGGCAATTAAATACCAGTTTTTTAGCGCTAGACCAACACGTTATTGCCGGATTTGGCGAGCAAACTGCACTGATTTACGACTCTCCAGTCACTAATACAAAGCAAACTTATAGCTACTCACAACTACAACAAGAAGTTGCTAAATTTGCAGGCGTAATACAATCGTTAGGTGTTATAAAAGGCGACCGCGTTGTTATTTATATGCCAATGATCCCACAAGCTGTTATTGGTATGTTGGCGTGCGCTCGCCTTGGTGCTATTCATTCGGTGGTATTTGGTGGGTTTGCTGCACACGAATTGGCTGTACGCATTGATGATGCCAAGCCCAAACTTATACTGAGCGCCTCATGCGGTGTTGAAGTAAACAGCGTTATTGAATACAAACCACTTATTGATAACGCAATAGACTTAGCTGCGCACAAAGTAGAACACTGCGTTATTTATCAGCGCCCACAAGTAACCGCCACTCTTAAGCCTAAACGAGACATAGATTGGACTCAGGCAATGCAAACGGCTGCAAGCGCAGATCCGGTGCCTGTAAATGGAGATGATCCGCTTTATATTTTATATACCTCAGGCACGACAGGCACACCCAAAGGCGTAGTGCGCGAAAATGGCGGTCACGCAGTGGCAATGCAATACAGCATGGAAACCGTTTATGGTATGAAGCCCGGCGACGTATTTTGGGCAGCGTCTGACATTGGCTGGGTAGTTGGGCACTCTTATATAGTTTACGCACCGCTAATGTATCGCTGCGCGACCGTATTATATGAAGGTAAACCCGTTAAAACGCCCGATGCTAGTGCATTTTGGCGCGTGGTTGAAGAATATAAAGTAAATGCATTATTTAGTGCCCCCACCGCCTTTAGAGCAATCAAAAAAGAAGATCCAAATGCCGATGGTTTTAATCAATACGATACCTCAAGCTTAAAACGTTTATTTTTAGCTGGCGAGCGATTAGACCCTCCCACTTACGAGTGGCTTAAAGAAAAAACCAAACTGCCAGTGCTCGATCATTGGTGGCAAACCGAAACTGGCTGGGCTATTGCTTGTAACCCTGTAGGGCTTGAGTACTTAGCAACAAAACCGGGCAGCTCTACCGTGCCTACTCCAGGTTTTGACGTGCGAATATTAGATATAGATGGCAATGAATGCGCAGCTAACGAGCAAGGCGCCGTGGTAATTAAACTGCCACTTCCACCGGGTTGCCTACCAACAATTTGGCAAGATACCCCGCGCTTTAAAGCAAGCTACCTAAATGAATACGAAGGTTATTATTTATCTGGCGATGGTGGCTATATTGATGAAGACGGCTACCTATTTATTATGGGCAGAACCGACGACGTTATAAATGTAGCAGGACATAGGCTTTCTACCGGCGAAATGGAAGAGATAGTAGCCGCGCACCCTGCTGTTGCTGAATGCGCTGTTTTTGGTGTGAACGATCCCCTAAAAGGGCAACTCCCTATGGGAATGATCGTGCTTAAAAATGATTTTATGGGCTCAAGTACCGACGTAGAACAAGCGCTTGTTTTAAGTGTTCGTAATCAAATTGGCGCTATTGCGTGCCTTAAAAATATAGTTAGCGTAGAGAGGTTGCCCAAAACACGCTCGGGTAAAATACTGCGTAAAAATTTACGTCAACTAGTTGATGGCGAAGAGCTACAAATACCTTCAACCATAGATGATGCCAGTATCTTTGAAGAAATAAACCAACAACTAACACAAAGATAAACCCAACCAACCTATCTAAAGCCATTTTTATAATGGCTTTTTATTTATGCCTTATATTTGATCATTTTACTTAAGTTTAGGCTTAGGTTTTAGGTTTTAGGTTTAAGCTTTAATTTAACTAACAGCTGAAATTTTTTACAGCCTTGTGCTTTCTTCTTTTAATAGTGTTATTAATTTAATCAATTTAAAAAGGAATTGTGTATGCCCCGCTTGCTACAAAAACTATTAACCACAGCCCTATTATTTATAGGCTTTGCCACACAAGCCTTTGAAATAGAAGACTTAGGCAATGGCTTACACCGCTTTATAGACGACAGACACCGCTCAATATTTTTAATCACTCCTGAGGGCGCAATTGTTACCGACCCACTTAATAAAAAAGCCGCCACATGGTTAAACAAGCAAATTAAAACCCGCTATAACGTACCGGTAAAGTATGTAATTTATAGCCATAATCATAGCGATCATATTTACGGCGCCGAGGTATTTAAAAGCCCGCACACCACGTTTGTAGCGCATAAACTCGCTGCGCAAGATATTAAAAACACACAAATGAAAACAGTAACGCCCAGCCTTACTTTTGATGACGAGCTACGACTTACCCTTGGTGATTCCACAGTAAAGCTTAACTACCATGGTCCAAACGATGGTCGTGGTTCGGTTAGTATATTATTCGAAAAGCAAAAAACATTGTTTGTAGTTGATTGGATTGTTATTGGCAGAATGCCGTGGCAAAAGCTGTGGAGTTACGATATTCAAGGCATGATTAACTCAACCCAAGCGGTACTCAAATATGACTTTGATACTTTTGTAGGCGGACATGCCGATATTGGCAGCAAGGCTGATGTAGCGCGTTACTTAAGTTATTTAGAGCTTTTGTATAGCCAAGTAACCGCAGGCGTTTTAGCCGGTAATACACTTGACGAAATTAAACAAAATGTAAAATTAGACCAATTTAGTGACTTTAAACAGTTTGATGCATGGTTACCGCTTAACATAGAAGGCGTGTACGAGCGTTTAATGGAAGAGTCAGGCATGGGCTGGCGCAGCGATCTATAAGCTTTAGTCTAATAATCATTGGTATTGCCGTATTTAACGCAATACCAATGTATTCATTAATTAAATAAGGTTATTACTGATCAAACCTTTTTAATCTATCCCAATTACTTTAAGCAGTAACCTACATATAAACCGAGTAAGTAGTACTCCAAAAGCTCGCTAACGTTGCCAACATTTACTGCGTCTAGCTCATTTACACAAAACCACGCTTTGGAAATAACCATGCTTTATAGGCTGGGTATATTTAGGTATTTTAAAATTGATTAGGCTTACCAAGCATTCATAGGTATTTTTAAAGGTACTTGGCTACCATCTTCATTCTCTAAAAGTAATTGTAAAATCTCTCCAGACTCCTTGCGCATTAATTCTTTTGCTTCACTGGCAGGGCAGCCTGGAATTTTACAGCCTTCTATAGAAATGATTTTCTGTCCTGCAATAATCCCTGCTTTTTCAGCGGGTGAATTAGGCTCTACTTTTTCAATAACAAATGATGTTACCGTCGGGCTAAAAAAACCATCAGCCCCGACGTTCCCCAAAACTCCAAGTTTAACCTTCTCTGCAGCCAAGGCATTGAAAGAAGTAATTGAGATTAAAATAATTATGAATTTGAACATATGAATTAACACTCCATGTAAATATAACGAACTTATAGAATAAATCTAACAATAAAAATTAATTTAAAAATAGCTTTAAACTGTAAGCGTTTGAGAACTGGTTAGTCGCTCTTTTGGTAGAGCCATTCAATCTTATTTAACTCCCTCTCAACCAATTCACTCGGCATAATCTTTTCACTAGCTTGAAACCATGAATAGTTAGCCCGAAACCTGTAGAGTTGAGTGATTTTTTTCTTTACCTCCTCCGGTAATGCCATTTTTGCCCATGGATTTTCAAAGAAAATCAAACCATCTTTAGTTAACAATAAAGCACCATTCAAATGTTGTCTTTGCCTAAATAACCCATCCTCCATTTGTTGGTAATAACCAGAATTAGAGTTTAGATAACGTAACTCTGTTCTATCAGGGGTAAAAGTAGACTTATGTTTTTTGCCATAAAATGCATGCCAAATACCAAAACTACCAGTATATATAGTACCTACATGGTGGATAGTGACTAATGGCAGGGCATCATCGCAAGAAGCATTAAAACCATGAGTTAAATCAAGCCAAAGCAAGTTATAAGAATCAACTTTAGTTTGGTCATTATTTCTTTTGTGGCTTAATACTCTATCTATAATCTTATTTGAAGGGTACCTTTTTGCTCCTACTGTTTGTCCTGTTTGGGGGTGAGAGAATGAAATCGAAATCATTTTATCTTTTTGTTCATTATGTTGCTTTTGTACCGCTTCAATATTCTGTTGAGATGTTTGGGGACAATATACTTCCAAATAAGTAGAGTCTAGTAACTTAAAATCAGGATTTTTTTGACCCTGTCTTTCTACTAAAGGCTCAATTTCATGAAAAACATTAGATAGCTGCCCGCCTGCAATAAGTTCAGCAGCTACTTTTGAGTTTAACTGAATTTTTTTGTCATTGGATTTATAAGACTCGTAAGATAGCAACTTGAGGTTTTCAACAAGCCACGATTCATATCTATCAATGCCCACAAGAGATTCAACTGCAGCACTAATATTTAGTATATTTGAATAAGAACCTTCAGAAACCCTCTTATCCAAATTTTTTTTT